>JAJFFP010000066.1 GCA_021776595.1 Robiginitomaculum sp.
TTTAAGGGCGTGGCCACGGTCATCGCATCCGGCAATGAAAGTTTTACCGATGGCGTTGGCAGCCCCGGTTGTATTTCAACGGCGGTAACCGTTGGTGCCACCACCAAGCAGGACGCGGTTGTCGGGTTTTCCAATTCATCACCCCTGGTGGACTTGTTGGCTCCGGGCGTTTCCATTCGTGCTGCTTATCCTAATGTGGGTGGTACAAACTATAGCGCCGTATTAAGCGGCACTTCTATGGCCACGCCGCATGTGGCGGGTGCTTTTGCCTTGCTCAAATCAGCAAACCCAGGCGCAACAGTTCAACAAATCGAAGATGCTTTGAAAGCTACTGGAAAGCCCATTCTGGACGGCAGAAATCTGCTCTACAAACCGCGTATCCGGGTTGATCTGGCTAATGATCTTCTGGCCAATGGCGGCGGTGCCGGGATCGGCAATTTGGCCATTGCCCCGGCAGATGGTTTTTTCAGTATTGGCAATCCCGGTGATTCAGGAAGTTTTGGCACCAAAACCTATACGCTGACCAATAATACCGGTGCCAGTGTTACCTGGACAATTGCCGCCGATAAAAACTTTATTGGACTTGATAAGTCTGGTGGCACACTGGCGGCTGGTGCATCGGATACCGCTGTGGTTTCTATTAATGCCGCCAATATATCGGATGCGGATGATGGCACCGTTACGTTTACCGTAGGCTCAGATACAGCCATTCGTTCAGTTGGCGCAACGGTTAATTTTCTCCCCAATAATGATTTTGCCAATGCCCTGCCTTTATCGGGTTTGCAACCCTCACTGACCGGTTCAAGCACCGGCGCGAACAAGGAAACCAACGAGCCCAATCACTCTGGCGGGCCTAATGCAGGCGGCGCTTCGATCTGGTATAGCTGGGTGGCCCCTTTTAGTGGTTCAGTAAATGTTACCACCGCAGGCAGTAATTATGACACAGTTCTTGGGGTGTATACCGGTGCCTTGGTCAGCAGCCTGACGGCCGTTGGCAATAATGATGATGAGGACTTTAACAATCAGGTCCTGACCTCACTGGTAACCTTTAACGCGGTTGAAGGCACCCAGTATTTCTTTGGTGTCGATGGATTTAACGGGGTTAACGGTGATGTTCAGATTGCGGTTGCGGTTTCCGGTGCTGCCGACAATGATAATTTTGCCTCGGCCATGGCAATATCTGGTGCTTCTGGCGGGGTTAGCGCGCACAATGTAAGCGCTACCGCTGAAACCGGTGAACCAGCCCATGCCGGGCAGGCGGCCAGCAATTCAATCTGGTTTGACTGGACGGCACCCTTAGATGGTGATTTTGTTTTTAATACCGGTGGTTCAGATTTTGATACGGTTCTGGCGGTTTATACCGGCAGTGCTGTGAATGGCCTGACTGAGATTACTTCAAATGATGATCTGGGAGTCGCATCGACCGCTGGTTTGTCCGGGCCTAGCCTGGCGAGTAATGCCAGCCAAATTGCGTTTACCGCTACCAATGGCACGGTTTATCACATTGCCATTGATGGCAAGGCCGGGGCCACAGGCCTGACGGGGCTTCACTGGTTTGAACTGGGGGCACCGGCACCGGTGTTTTTCACTTCACTTCTGCCCTATGCGCGCTCGGTGCAGATTGGCAAGCAGGCCACCGGCTTTATGACGGCCATCAATGCGGGCACAGCGGATGCAACGGGATGTAAATTACAGCTCGCACCTGGTAATTTCAAAGGCGGCTTCAGTTATCAGACCACCGATAACACAAATGCTACCACCGGCACAGCCAACACCCCTGTTGATATTGCCAAAGGGGCATCTCAAAATTTTGTGTTTGCGGTCACGCCTTCAACGGCACTAAGTCAGGAAGAACTGGGTGTGCAGGCCGTTTGTAATGAGGGTAATGCCTCGGATGTTGTCGTAGGTGTCAACAGCTTTATCGTTTCATCCTCAGAAAGTGTGCCAGCTGATATGGTGGTGGTTGGCCTGACGGTAAGTGGCGATGGATTTGTCTCCATACCAGGATCAAGTGGTGCCAGTGCCGCTTCACTGGCTACCTCGGCGATCGGCGCAGATGGCATTTTGCGCCTTAGTGCCGATGATGGTGGAAAAGGATTGCCGTTATTGCTGTTCGTTTGTGAAACAGATCCTGGTACCGGTGCTTGTCTGGCCTCGGCGGTGAGTGAATTGACCATCAATTCGGTTAATGGCGAAACACGCACCTTTGCGGTTTTTGCCAACGCTACCGGCGATATTCCGACAGATCCTGCCAATAACCGGTTATTCATCCGGTTTAAGGATACGCTGGGTGTGGTTCGCGGTGCCACCAACTTTGCCGTGCGCACCGACGCGCCGTAACGCCAATATTATTGCGGAACGCCGACCGGGATTAACCAGCGTTCATCGTCCCTGATAATGGTAATGTTTTCTGCGCTGATCTCATCAATGGTCCATCCATTGATGAGATCGCCTGCGTAATACCGTTTAACCGTGCGCCGGTCCTCGCGCACCAGAACAGCGCTGTTATCGGGGCCAAGAGCAATCCCGACAATCTCAATATCCGGCGGCTGGTCACTGCTTGTATTTGTGGTGTTCTGTGGCCGTGGCCCAGAAGCAATCAGCGTGGGTTGTCTTGACGGTGAAAAGACCGGACGGGTCCAAATGACTGCATAATCAGCAAGCGGGGCTATAAACTGACTTTCCTTTGCCGATGGCAGACGTTTTTCGCTGGTGTGTTGTGCGGCTTTCTGCATGGGGCGATTTGCAATAATAGATGTGTTCGGCCGGTTCAGCACAAAGCGGTCGATGATAAATAGACTGGCGAGGACCGCCACCACCAACAGCAATATGGCCATACGCCTGTTCATGGGTTGCTCTTTTCGTATTGCGCGCGAGCCGCCACCAGTATGTCGAGTGAAACCATATTGCTATCGCTCTCATCACCACTCAAGCGCGCCCGCTCGATCAACAATGCCGGAGATTTGGCTTCCAGATCGTGCAAAAAAATCGCCACGGATTTTTCATTCCCGCTGGCTTGCGCCGATATTTTAACGCTATTTGGATCAGCCGGATCCAGTGGACGGGGCTCGGCACGTTCCAATGACAATCCGGCGGCGCGCGCACTGGAACGCAGTCGCGCCAGTAATGCCGCCCCCGCCGCCCCATGGGAGGCTGCTTCAATCAGATAATGCTGTGGTATGGCGTTTTGTATATTCCCGTTATTCTGGCTGCTGGTGGCCAGACTGATCTGTTGATGTAAATGCCAAGCCTTCAGTCCAGCTTGGGTGGTTGCAATAAGTGCTAAACCCAGGGTGAGTGCACCTACGCCGAGTGCCAGCCAGGTCTGGGTCCTGGTGCTCACTGGTGATCGCCTTTGCGGACATTGGTGATCAGGTCAAAGCTCTCTTTGCCATCATCTTCTTTTACTGACGCGGCCGCAAAGGTGGTATCAGAAAACATTCCCTGCTGCTCAATGGCATTAACCAGCATAGCCGCGTCTGTGGCCTTGCCGGCAAGGCGCAACTTGCCTTTTTCATAAAGCAGATATTGTGCATAGGCATCATCAGGCAGTGCCATCGTTACCGCTTTCCATAGATCAAGCACAGAGGGCACTGTAGCTTTGGCCTGGCTTTGTTGCACAGCCTGATCGGTGGCTTCTGGCCGGGTGCGCACCTCGATTTGCGCTGCTTGCGGGGCCAGATACAAAGACGAGCACATGTTGATTATGGTGGCTATGAACACCAGAAATACCAGCGCACCAACCAGCACTTTACTGGCGCTTATGGCATTTACTGCTTTTGTGCCACTCGCTAAATCAGCACTAACCGGTTCCAGCGGATCCACGCCCAGCGCATCAACTGCCTTGGGGTTGATACCATAATTTTGCACTTCTCTTAGGGCGTTTTCCATTTGGGAGCGACGCGCAAAGCTCACCCGGAAGATGTTTTTTTCTGGTGCACTCTTTGGGGCGATCCCGTGAACGGCAAAGGTTGTATCTTCTTCTGGAAACGGGAAATATTGTTTTAGTGACAGGGCAATCATCGCTGCCGGATCATGGCGGGCCGCTGCGGGTAATGCAATATCACGTTGCTGGCCCAGGCCTTCGCCAAGACGAAGGCAGAGACGTTTATTCGTCGGAAAATGACGGAGTTGCTCTTCTGACAGGATTGACTGTCCGCCTTGCAAATTGGGTACGCTATGGTGACCATCACGGTGTGCAATCAAGATCACCCAGTCAGTGCGAAACCAGTTTCCAATGCCGGGGATTTGCGAAAGACCCTCGTTAAAATGGCTCGACCAGAAATCCCAGTATTTTTTCATCGTGCTAGAAAGCGGCATTTTTAATTTCCGGGCTGTAAATCTGATTGGCCATACCCACAGGCAATGAGCGCCTTGAGAGAATGGCATACTCTCCGGGACGAGGTCCAGTTGAGAAAGCAAGGCGCATGGCCTGCCTGGTCCCATTGGGCAAATTCGCTTCGACAAATAGCAAATAGTTTCCTGTTGTAATCTCTGTTTTTTCCGATGACTTGACCTTTGTGTCTTCGTTGTCGGTAGTGTCGTCAATGGGGGCGCTATTATCCTGACGTTGTTGCAGGATTTCATTGCGGCGCACCGGGCTGATGGGCAGTATATCCAAAATCAGAGGCGGTGCCAGTAGCGGGTCGGGTTTGGCATTACCATTTTGGGCTGTGAAATATGGCGCGGCGAAACGATAAACCTCCGCAGTCATTCCCAAAATGCCGCGTAGCTCACTGACGTCCAAAAAGGGCCGGTTCGCGGGTCCGGCAAGCCCGGCATTTTGATAGGCGCGCTTTTCTGCTCCTTTGGTGTGCGCTTCATCGTCTTTGTCGCGCCAATCCAGAATGGCATCAGCCAGTGCATCGGCATCCGATCGGTCCAGCCCCAGCTTTGAAAAAAAAGCAAAGAGTAATGATTGATCGGCACCGTTAAGGTCGATTAGACCGCGCGTGTCCACCAGAAAGTAAGTGATCTGCACCTGATTGAATAACAGTCGATAGGGGCGGCCATCCGCATATAGCGGACTTTCTTCGCTTAGCCCCAAAATGGCCCTTGAAACCACCGTATCCACTGCTGCCTGCGCCTTTGCCAGATCAATATTGGTGCTGACTTCCCTGGCACTCAGGCGCGCCGAAAGGCTGGCAATAACCAGGGCAGCCGATGCGGCTGTCAGCACTGCAATGACCATGAGAAGCACAAAACCGTCTCTTTTTATCATGGGCTGGCCTCGCCATCACTGGTGCTATTGGCCTTTTTGTCGTCGTCTTTCTTTTTCGCCGTATCGTCACTTTCTTTTTTAGCATTAATGCCAGACACCGGGCTTGGCAGGGTTATGCTCAAGGCTGGCCAGCCAGCAATGCTGAATTGGACGAGACGTGGAGGGGCAGGCTTTTCCAACCATTCTTTTTGCCAACCCGTTTTGCCATTATAGGCAAATTCTGGTGGCTGCGAGCCGGTATAAAGAACCAGTCTTGCCGGGTTCTGAAAGTCTTTGAATTGCACCGGGTCAGTCTGTAATTCACGCAGCATCACAAATGCCCATTGCTCATCTTCAATGGATTCACTGAAAAAAGAATATTGATATATCCCCGCCCGTGCCGGATATCCGGGTTCTGCGCGCATAAACCGCAAGGCATTTTCACTACCTTCAAAGAGGGTGATTTCGTTGCCATTTACGCGCTGCCTAAGCAGGAGAACGTCCGACAGCATGGTTTCCATAAACTGGTAGAGATCAGCCGCTTTGGTGTTTTCTTCCTCGGCTTGCGCCAGCCGGGTTGTCCAACGCCGAATATTGCCCGAAGCCTGCGCGGTAATTACCAGCACCAAAGAGCCAATGACGAGGGCGATCATCAATTCGGCGAGGGTCAGACCAGTGCGATGATCAAGTCGGGATGCAGGTTTCATGGCGATACCGTGCGTTCTGTTCTCAATCGAATCTGACGACCCTTGGCCCCGGATGCGAGCACATCATAGCGAATAATTTTAACGCCATCGGCGCGCTCATTGATGATAAAAGAATCTATGGTCCAGGCAATTTCATCTGTAATGCCCTGAATATGAAGTTCAGCCGGATCAATTGTGTTTTCAGCCAGAACGGATTTGGCCACCAGCAGGGCACGTTCTGTCTGGGTGCTGGCCTGGGTCAGGCGCACTGCGCCAGCAAGGCCCTGGAAAATGAGGGCAAAGCCGACACTGGCCAGGGCCGTGGCAATGACGGTTTCAATCAGGGTAAATCCGGCTTGTTCACGACCGGGCATGGCGCACCTCCGCATTGGCCCAAATGACTTCAATGGTGCTTTTCAAATCGCCGATACCCAGCGTAATTTCACCGCCCGTGCTCATGCCACCTGCAAAAAAGCGGATGCCAATAATGTCACCGATGGATTCAAGTTCGGCCCCGGTAACCTCCAGCGATAATTTTGGATCGAAAAGCAAACGCTTTCCTTGCCCCTCTATCCAGGCCGCTTTTTCCAGCGGATCAATATATACCACCGTGTCCGTCCCTGATCGCCGGGCGGTGATTTTGGCCGATCGAAGCAGGTTGGTCAGCAGTGCTGTCTCTTTTTTGACAAGCACCGGGTTGGAATTGCGGGCAAAACGTGGCGCGGCAATGGCGGTCAGCAAACCCAGTATGACCAGCACAACCAGAAGCTCGGCAAGGGTATAGCCTGGCTTAGCCGTCCGCTGAGGAAATATCGGCGTCTTCACCATCGCCACCTTCCCGGTTATCCGCGCCAAGGGTTTTGACAATAAAAGTGCCATTGGCACCGGGTTGATAGATATAAGGATTGCCCCAGGGATCATCAGGCACACGCCTGGTTTTCAGGTACGGCCCATCCCAGTTTTCTGTATTGGGTGGCGGCGTTATCAAAGCCGACAAGCCAGTGGAAGTCGAAGGATAACGTCCGGTATCCAGTTGGTAGTATTCCAGTGCTGTGGACAGGTTGGAGATTTGCACGCGGGCAGTCTTTGTGCGCGCTTTGCCAATTTGGCCAAGGAAGCGCGGGGCAATCAGACCAACCAATAGCCCAAGGATCACCAGCACCACCAGCAATTCAGTTAGCGTATAGCCATCACGGGGTGTGCGTGTCTTTGTATTATTGGTCTTTGTATCTTTGGGTGTCATATCAAATCCCGATATCGTTTATACTGACCAGGGCAAGCAGAATAGAAACGATGATAACACCAACAATCAATCCAACAAAGCCTATCAGTGCAGGTTCGGCCAGATGCAAGGCGGTTCTGGCCCCGCGCTCCATGCGGTTTTCCAGCAAGGTGGCCAGCCGGTCTGTTGCTTTGCCCAGTTCGCCGGTTTGTTCACCTACACGGATGATCTCAACGGCCAGCGGTGGCAGGACACCCGTTGCCGCTATCTGTTCTTGCAAAGATGCCCCCCGGCGCACTTCGGTAAGAGCTTCTTCCAGTTTCGTTTTGGCGTATTCATCCGTGAGGCTGGCGCTGGCCAGACGAAAGGACGGCACCGCAGACAGGCCATTGGTCAACAAGACAGCCAGCACCCGGCAAAACCGGGCCGCCAGTAAGGCGCGTAATAGCGGGCCAATTCCCGGCAGGCGGTGAGCAAAGGCATAGGCCTTGCGTCTGGCATCCACACTACGCAACCACAGGCCGACCAAAAAAGCACTGATGAAGCCACCACCCAGTATAAAGGGTGCGGCCTTTGCCAGCCATCTTGCGGTGGCAAAAACCCCGGCGGCAAAGGGAGGTGGTGCCGCCCCCATATCTGTAAAGACCTGTTCAAAGCGAGGCACCACAAAAACCAGCAGGCCGGATACTGCAAAAAAGGATAATACCATCAATATGACTGGATAGATCAGGGCACCCATGATCTCACCCTCAAAAGAAGAGCGCCGTTCCTGCCAGTCTGCCAGATCATTCAGGGCGGCAGGTAAAGCCCCGGAAACCTCACCGGCTTCGGCAATTTGCGGAAAGGGTGCCGGAAAAATTTCAGGCCGTGCGGCAAACGCATCGGCCAGGCTCATCCCGGCGCGCACATCCTCGCACAAGGCGGTGGCGGTGGACTGCATCAGGGAAGAGCTGACGGTGCGGGCAAGGCTGGATAATGCTTGCTCAACGGTCAGGCCAGCGCCGGTCAGCGCCCCAAGTTCGCGCACAATGCGGGCCGCCGTTACACGGGCACCGCGCGGTGCTTTTTTTTTGCGCGGCGGCGCACCGGCGCGGGCAGAAACCGGGGTCAGGCCGCGGGCGCGCACTATGGCGGCGGCTTCACTTTGTGAGGCGGCTTCAACATAAATTTGACTTTGGGTGCCATCAGGCGAAACAGCACGAACAAGGAACCCGCTCATGCGGATGTCTCCACATGCTCGCCCAGAACCCGCCAGATTTCATCCGTATCAGTAATGCCTGCCAAAATTTTGGCGCGGCCATCATCGGCCAGGGATTTGGCCCCGGCGGTTCTGGCGGCCTTTTCAAATCCCATAGCCGATAATCCTGGCTGGACCAGGTCCAGCATGGCCGGGTCAAGATCAATGCTTTCAAACAACCCGATGCGTTCCTTATAGCCGGTGTTTGCACAGGAAGCACAGCCAGCATGAACCCATTGGCCTTTGATCTTTTTTTTGCAGTCCGGGCAAAGAATGCGGATCAGTCTTTGGGACAGGATGAGGCGCAATGTTGAGCGTAAAAGGGAGGGATCAACGCCCATATCGATTAGCCGGGCAGGTGCCCCTGCAGCCGTATTGGCGTGCAGGGTGGCTAGCACCAGATGACCGGTCAGGGCGGCATTAACGGCAATCTCTGCCGTTTCCCGATCCCGTAATTCACCCACGACAATGATGTCCGGATCTTGGCGTAATACAGAGCGCAAGGCATTGGCAAAGGTAAGGTTTATCGCCGGGTTCACAGCAATCTGTGTCACCCCGTCAATCTGATATTCCACCGGGTCCTCAATTGATATGACTTTGCGTTCCGGCGTGTTCAACGTGCTGATCGCGCCGGCCAGTGTGGTGGTCTTGCCGCCACCAGTGGGGCCAACCACCAGGATCAGGCCAAAGGGCGCGGCCAGGCGCTCGCGCAACAAGGATTCATCCCGTTTACTTAAACCCAATTGGTGCAAGTCAACTTCCGTGTCACGATCTTCCAGCAGCCGAATGACAACACTTTCGCCATGGGCACTGGGTGTAGTGGCAATACGCAAATCAAGCGGGGTGCCAGCGATATTAACTCTGGCGCGGCCGTCCTGGGGCCGGCGGCGCTCGGCAATATCCAGATTGGCAATGATCTTGATGCGCGAGACCACCAGTGGTGCCAGCGAAGCGGCAGGTCCATCGCGATCATGCAACACCCCATCTATGCGTAAACGTATGCGCAAATGATCCCGATATGGCTCCACATGAATGTCCGAGGCGCGGTGATTGAGAGCCTCTTTAAGCAGATCATTGACCAGACGGACCACGGGGGCCTCACTGGCCAGATCACGTAAATGTTCTGCATCGGCATCATCGACATTGGCACCTAAATAGGCCTCGCTTATCTGATCCGGGGAGCCAAAATAACGCTCCAGTGCAGTTTCGATATCGCCAAGGGTAGCCAGTCCCAAACGCACATTCTTGCCAAGGGCAAGGGCAATCGCCTGACTTGTTCCCTCTATGGAAGGGTCAGCAACGGCGAGTATTGCCTGATTTTCATCGATACTGGCTATGCAGGCCTGATTTGCCAGCAGAAATTCATAATTAATGGCCCCATTGGCCGGGTCCTCGGCCGCAAAGTGGTGCTGGGTCAGTCGAGGCAGTTCATAGACTTTGGCCAGCGCATCGGCAACCGCAATATCGCTTAAAAACCCCAGACGGCGGACAACAGAGATCAGAGGCTCGCCACTCTCTGAAGTGGCCCGTAAAGCTCGTTTTTGATCAGCCGCACCCAGGCCGGCTATCTCCATCCAGTTTGTCTCATCAGGGTGTGAGGAAGGTGTATCCATAGCGCTCACATAAACCTGCCACGCATGGTGAATTCCAGATGTCTGGTAATCATACGCGTATCATAATCGCTGGCGCCGTTCACCAAATTCTCCCACAAATAAAGGCTGGGCAGTGTGGATGGGTTGCCTTGTAATATTTCTTTTTTGATAAATGGATAGCCAAATTTTGTGATCAGCCTGTCCCAGAAAAAATGGGTGACGTTTAGGGGTGCACCCTGTTCGGCGTGTTCGTATATGCGTTTTAGAAATTTACGATGGGCGGGTAATATATTCTTGTTCTCAAGGATGGAAGCATCGCCCATGCGTGTAAAAAAGTCGGTCAGTAATTCCCGATAGGGATAGACTGCGCACACACGTAAATTGGCTTTACGCATATCAACGGAAAGGCCAATTTCGTGTTTGCGGATTACCCACGATTTGGAGGGAACATGAATATAAGTTTGCCAGCGTTTTTGAAAACCAGGATGGCGAAGTGCTTTTTTGTGAAACACCAGAAAATAACTCTGCAAATGGTGCGCGCTGTCCCAGGAATCAGTCAGGCCCCAGATATCAGCGGTGGCAGGGTCCATTTGCTCATAGGCTTTGTGCAAGGAAAATAACGGGCCGTAAGCACTGTCATTGCACAAGGTAATTGTCGAATAGGCTGATATGTCGCCAAGTGCTTTAAGCCCGTCCGCATAAGCCCCAAAGTCGTAACCCTTGTTTTTTCGCCATAAAACCAGCGCACACAGGTTTTCCAGTTTAGCTCTTTCAGATTTTGGAAATTTCGGGCTGTTGGTTATAAACACAACGGTTCGGCCAGCATCCAGAAGTGCTTGAATGTAATGTAGCGCATAATCATGCACACGCCCCTGTTTGTCATAATGCACAAAAATGGCAATGTGAGGGTTTGTGTCAGCGGAAGGAACCAAGCCCCAGCTTTTGCGAATATAGGTGCCGCGCCCGAAAACAAGCGCCCATGCGAATTTGGCATATTGCACCGCATAATCATTACGTTCGCGAGCACCAAAAAACAGCATCCAGAAAGGCCGAAGTATATTTCGTAGTTTTTTCATACCTTTCTATGGGGCGCTGGTGATGGCGGCGTCAAGTTCTGCCTGCCGGTTGCCGATCAGCTTTGCCACCATTTCTGCATTGGGATTGGTGTCGGCATAAAGGGTATTGGCGGTTTCCCTGGCCGCTTCTTGCTGGCCGGTTCGGGCTTGCACCATAGCGAAGTGAAAAGCACCTTGAATCCTCATTTCAGGATTGGCGTCCTGCTCACGCGCCAGTGAAAAGTATTTCAAGGCTTGATCCATGTCACAACGACGATTAAGGGCGTCCAGACCAATAGCAAAAAACAAAGCGGGGTCATTGTTTCTATGCGCCTGCGTTTCAGTGACCCCAAGGGTGCTGGCCGCACTTTTCACATCCCCGGCATTAACCGCATTCATAAACAGCCGGGTTTTTGCATCATCTATTCGTGCCTCAGTCTCTGGCCGTTGTGCTTCATTTGATAGCCTTAGTGCACACTCCAGCCAGCTTAGCGCTTTTTGCGGTTGATCATTCATGAAGGCGATCCCCAAAGCCTCAATGACAGCAAAATTTTCTACTTGCAAATTGGTGTTTTCTAAGGCGGCAGCAATGGCTTCGCGCTTGGTGGTAAAAGCATTTTGGCCACCATGGTTTAACAATTCCACCCCGTGGGCGGCAGCATGCTTTAGCCAAACTTCACGCAGGCCCTCATATCGTTGCTCTTGTGGAGCATGGTGCAAGGCTTTTTGCAGCCAGAACAAGCCATCAGCACGATCAAAGCGATAATTTAATGCCAACATGGCCAGACCGATGGCGGCAGCACGATCGAACTCATTTTCAACATCGCCATCTTTGTTTTTTAAGGTGCGCTCTATGGCAGGGCGCAGGCGCTCTGCATTGGCGTAATCGCCAGTATTGGCGGCGGCGGCAAAAATTTCCAATCTGGTCTTTTCATATTGATCAGCAAAAGAGTTTTCGGCCGAAGGGCTGATTTCTTCAAATGTGCTGATCGCCAGCGCCGGATCGGTGCGCATGATCAGCCCTGCAAATAAAAGGGCAGCAGAATGGGCCAGGTTGCGGCTGTCCAGATCAGAGGCGTTGATCGCGGTGAGCACCGGCTCGATAATTTCATAACTGCGCACACAGGCAGAAAAGCAGGCGCTGGCCAGTTCCTGATCCTGCTGTGCATTCAGGGCAATGATTCCGGCACAGTAAAGCGCACTAACCAGATTAAAGGGGCGGGCATTGGCATAAGAGGCAAAATCAAGCTGGGTCTGTGGGTCGGTTTCAATGCCTGCGGGGCCCGCCAGATCAATTTTGTATGTTTTTATCCAGTGCTGGCGCAGGGCATTAAGCGTTACTTGTGCTTGTTTATAATCTCCCGCATCGGTTTGCAGACGTAATAAACGCCCGGCATAACCGGTATGGAGATGGTGTGGCAGATTTTTCTTTTTCAGACTCTCTTGCAGGTATTGGCTAAGGACTTTGCGATCAATTGGACGGGAAAAGTCAATTTTGATTGGTTGATTGGATGCAAAGGCATAAAGTGTATCCCCTGTCGAGGTGACTTGCACATGGGCGAACCCGGCCCGTTGCAGGCAGGCTTTTAGCCCTTCTAGACTAAAAAGAACCAGATGTGATCCAGGGGATAATAACGGAATAATTTCCTCTACATCGCGCTCAGGGCGCAAACCACCTATGTCTGGCGTGGTAAGCAACACAGTGCCTTTTTTACCGGCGGCTTGTGCCAGTGTGTTCACAAACGGGTCGGGGTCTGCGATATGCTCAATTACCTCAGAGGAATATACCAGATCAAACGGCATGCCATCCAGCTCTGTATCTGCATCAAGATAACCATCAATGATCGTAATCCCAAGTTCCTTGGCCCCATGGCGGGCAATGTGTGAGGGGTCAATGCCCTGCACGTCCCAGTTCAGCGCATGGCCTGCGAAATCAAGGGAAAACCCATAACCGCATCCAACCTCCAGAAAACTGTTGATGGTTTTTTGCTCAACCCAGAAAAACGGGGCAATCATGGAATCAATACCGGCACCCTGTTCCACATAAAATTTCTTGGGGGCAATAAAATTGTCTTCCCTTGCGCCATGAGACTGATCCTCATAGGGCGGCGCTTGTATATCGGGGAAATGGCTGCTTTGGCATTTAGGGCAATCGTAAAGCCGATAGCGACGGCGCTGTGAATAGGGCGTTGCGACTGCGCGCTTCGTCTGCATGATGCTTTGTGCATGACAGGCCGGGCAGGTCAGTTGGCGGGGCAGCCCTTTTTCCCAGGACAGCCAGCCTTTTTTGTGTGCCTTGAAACTCAGGCTTTCAAGAAAATGCAATACGCTCATAGTGCTCAATCGCTGTCTTAACAGAACCAGTATAAACCGCCTTGCCATTATTGAGAACCAGTCCATCATCGCACAAATCGCGTAATGCAGCCGTGGCATGACTGACCATGATAAAAGCGCGCCCTGCGGCCTTGGCGGCATAGAAAAAATCAAAACATTTTAGCTGAAACGGTGCATCGCCTGCGCCTAATGCCTCATCGATCAGTAATATATCGGTTGGGGCCATAGCGGCCATGGCAAAACCCAGACGCGCATACTGCCCTGCGGAATACCACCGCGCCGGTTCGTTCAGCTTTTCGCCCAGCGCACAAAAAGAGGCGGTGCGGTCATAATACTCGGCCCGCTTTTCTTTGGGCACCTGTAACAACCGGGCCACAAGACGCAGATTTTCCCAGCCGGTCAGGTCCGGGTGCGCGCCTGCGCCAACTTCCAGCAAGGCACCCACTTGCCCATACAAGCGCGCTTCCCCGGCGCTGGGGTCAACAATGCCCGCCAGAATTTTCAACAGTGTGCTCTTTCCCGAACCATTGCGCCCCATCACCGCCAGCGCCTTACCTGTGTGCAGCGTGAAGCTGATATCATCCAGGGCCGTGCGGATATTTTTGCGTTCGCCGCCAAGGTGGTGGTAAAGCGGACGATCACCGCCGCTACTGGTCAGGGCAAAACGCTTGGTTAGCCCGTGTGCCTCTATGGCAATGGCTTTAGAGCTCATCTGCCGCCCGTCCTTCCATTATCATAAACACCCATAACCCAAAGGTGCCCAGGAAAAGTGCTGAGACAAAGGAAATGCCAAGATTGATTATATCCGGCGCCGGCGCGCCCAGCAAAGACCAGCGCAGGGCACTGATAATACCGGAAAACGGGTTGAGTGCGTAAAGGCTCTGCCATTGGTCCGGAATGAGCGATGCAGGATAGATCACTGGCGAGGAAAACATCAAAATTTGCAGGCCCAGTGGCACCAGTTGGCGAATATCGCGCAACACCCCGCACAGTGCCGCCAGAATACTGGAAAGGCCGAAAGCAGCCAGTGCGGCAATGGCTACAAAAACTGGTGCCAGCAGAAGGGGCCATGATGGCCTTGTGCCAAATAATAGTCCGACCAGAGCGGCCACGGCCAATGCAATAACAGTATCCAGCATAGCGCCAAGGGTGGAGGCCATAACCGGGTAAAGCCGGGGCATGGGGGTCTGGCGGAGCAAAGGCGCAGCAGAAATAAACGCATTGGCCCCATCGGAGGCACTATATTGCACCAGATGCCAAAGTGCGACTCCGGTAAAAACCATGGCGGGGTAGGGGGTGCCATCACTGGGAACGCGCACCAGCATGCCAAAAAAAACAGAAAATACCAACGCCTGCAGGGCTGGCTGCGCCATCAGCCAGGCCAGCCCAATCACCGGTTTGGCGAAGCGCCCGCGAATTTGCCGAAAGGTCAGTGCCCATAATGCTTCACGCTGCACCCATAATTGTTGCAGGCGGCCCGGTGGGTGCGCCCGACGAATGATGATATGAGTTTCTTCCTGCATCTGGGTTTAATGATCTAAATTGCAAGGTTCAGCAAGGTCACACCATAATCATGGGTGCCTTGCCAGAGCCAAAGGGCATAAATTGCCAAAGCCAGCGCCGGGCCAAAAGGCATTTGCGTATCGCGGTGCAGCTCTTTTTCCTTGCTGGTGAGCAATAACAAAACAAGTGCACTGGAAGAGGCTAGCAGAATCACCCAGGGCAGGGCCATCGGCCCCAGCACGGCACCGCCGCCCGCCAGCAATTTGGCATCGCCCATACCCAACCCATCGCGACCGCGAATATGGCGATACCCAAAGGCGACCAGCCAGAATATGCCATAACCAACCAGCGCACCGGTCAGGGCAGTCAGCAGGCCATCCTTGCCATGCAGAAAAAAAAGAACCAGCGCACCGGCACCAATGAGAGAAAATGAGGCACCGTCCGGGATTAATTGTGTGCGATGATCCACCAATGCGATAAAAAGCAGCAAAAAGCCAAGCAAGGCGCTGATCGGCATCATCCATCCTGAAAAAATTATGACAGATGCAAGCGCAATAACGGTGCTGGCCAGTTCAGCGATAATGTGTTGTCGCAAAATGGGCGCTTTACAGGCCCGGCACTTTCCCTTGAGCAAAATAAAACCAAGCAAGGGGATGAGGTCCACCAGCTTTAATCTGGTGCCGCACTGATCGCATACCGAGCGCGTTAAACCAAGATTGGAGCGCATAGGCCATGAAAGCGCACTGGCGCTGATAAAACTACCGATAAATGGCCCGGTCAGCACCAAAAACATGGTCATCCAGGTATCATTGACGGTAAAGGCGAAATTCATTCCGGTGCGGATTCAGAAGATGTTTCTGTTACGTTGGCGTTTGTTTTTTGCGCCTCGCGAGAGATCAGTGTCATGCGTTCGCGTAATTCATCCAAGATCGCTTTGGCACCGGTATCGGGATCAATAATACGCGGTGTCAGAAACACCAGCAATTCAGTGCGTTTGGTTGTGGTTTCATGGCTGCCAAACGCATCACCAATGCCTGGTATGTCAGATAAGAATGGCAAGCCTTTATTACCTACCTGCCGGGAATCACTGATCAGGCCACCCAGCACTATGGTTTGTCCACTACGGGCTGAAATGGTACTTTCCAGAACCCGCTTGGAAATGGTCGGGGTGAGCTGGCCGGTGGAAGCCGTGCTGGAAACATTACTGACTTCCTGTTTTACCTCCATAGTGACCATTCCAGTGGAGCTGACCCGTGGGGTAACATCCAAAATTACGCCGGTATCCTTGAATTCAACGGAATTGACTAAAGGCGCATTAACATTGATGACATCGGTGGACTGGCGGGTAATCACCGGCACCTGATCACCCACCTGAAGGTGTGCTGACTGATTATCAAGCACGACAACGGAAGGTGCCGATACCACTTTCAGATCAGTAACATTATCCAGTGCGTCCAGGGCAAAGCGGGCAGTATCACCCTTGTTCAAAACGAAATTAAAGCCCGGAAATGTGCCATTGGGGCTAAAATTAGAGCCATTGGAAAAACCGCCCTGACCACCGCCGCCAGCAGGGCCGTTGCCAATGCCAAGAATACTTCCGGTTTCAAAGAAGTATTGCACCCCATAACGCAGCACATCATTCAGCGTCACTTCGGCAATCACCATATCAATCAGCACCTGCGCCGGGGGATGGTCAATCTCACGCAGGGCCTGCGCCACCAGACGTTGCCCTTGCTGGGTGGCCAGAACCACCAGTGTATTATTGATCGGGTCGCCGATAATGCGCGGGGCGCTGGAAAGACCGCTGCCCAGCACGGCACCACCTTTGCTACCGGTGCTGGCCCGGCGCGGGGCGCTGGCATTATTGCGTTGGGCTGTATTGCCGGAACTGGAGGCGCGGCGTTGCGCCAGGCCGGGGGAAACGGCGGAGGAGCGGTTTGAGGTGCCACTGCCACCAAAGAGTTGTTGTAACAGTTCTGCGGTTTCCAGTGCCTTGCCGTTATCAATTTTATAAGTGCGCAATGTGACATCACTGGGGCCACCAAAATCCAGTCGGTCAATCCAGGTTTTGGCGCGTTCAAGAATTTCCACACTGGGGGCGATAGCCAATATGGCATTGACCCGCTCTATGGCCTGAAATTTCAGGGCACCGTCCAGGCCACCGCCTTGCCCGTTTTGCATAATCAGTTCCAGCTCATTGATGACATCAGTGGCAGAGGCATTGCGCAGGCGAAAAATGGCGGTGGACATGCCGGCAAGCCAATCGACATCAAAAGCCCTGATCGCGGCCAGGGCATTTTCACGTTCATCGGCGGTGCCGGTGATCATAATAAGATTGCGCGCCGGATCCGCACGCAAGGCACCGGGGCGACTTACGGTATTCTCCAGCAGGCTTACCATATTGGTCGCCGATACATAGTTCAGAGGAGCTACAGTAATCCCAAGACCTGGGGTTTGCGCATTGGAAAACCGGACTTGTCCACCAGAGAGCGCTTCACCCGCCGGACTGATCAGATAGCGATTGCCCTTATTGATTAATCGCGCCGAGTTGTTGCTGATAATGGTTTCTAGCAAGGCCAGCAAAGCCCGCTTGTCTACGGGTCCGCCGGTGGCAGCAGTAACTTTGCCTTGAACACGGGGGTCAAGAATATAAGGGATTTCCAGCAAATCGCCCAAAATGCTCTGCACCACTTCGGGCAGGCTGGCATCTTGAAAGTTGATGTTATATCCGCCCCCTATAGCCTTTGAGGCTTGATACCGTGCCTTTCCGATACGCTTGCCGGAGCCTGGAAATATCTGTGACTTGTCGTTGGCGGCATTGCTTCCAATAGGGCCAGATGTATCTGGCGTCTTGTTTGGGGTGTCGGGGTTTTCAGACGAGGTCTGAAAAACCCGCGCAAATGGATTGGCAAGGCCCTTGGCCCGCCCATTGGCTTGCGGACCGCTCTGACAGGCCGCAAGGCTTAAAACCAAACAGCCGATAGCGAGGCGGGTTGTCATTGGCTTCCAAGGCAATTTACTGATATTCACGTGTAATGCTCCAAATCAGCTTCTGGTTAGCAGATGAATATGCGCATCCCAAGAGCGAAGACGTTAAAATGCGTTCAAAGCGCAGGGTTTGACAACCAAAAGATGCAAATTAATGGCGATTCGGTTGTTTCTCGATTTTTTCGGTAATTTTATATCCCCAGAAGCACCCAAATAGACCCGATAATTGCGTAAATTGTCACCAAAGGGTCACAAACCTGATAAAAAGGTCAAGAAATGTGCCTGCTCACTGGATTTTATGGTAAAGCGTGTGTATGCGGGGGTCGGAAGACTCAATCACGGGACTTCACATAGACGTGACAATGAATCGTTGATAGCGTTTATGACAAGGATTTGGGTGTCAATCCGACTGACGGCGTCATTGATGATCGTTGGCAGATTGATGATAGTGGGCAGAGACAAACGCATTCTGCCGGTCTTGGTATCTGAGGGGAACTTTTATGATCAGTTTAAGACAACTCGCCGGCGGTGTAGCCGCCATTGCCATTGTGGCGTCCTTTGCCGGTCAGGCAGAAGCGCAACAAACAACATCTAACATTCGTGGCAGCGTTACCAATGCGCAAGACATAGGTATTGCCGGCGCGGAAGTTACGATCTTGCATGTGCCATCTGGTTCCGTTAACCAGTCAACCACAAATGCAAATGGTGGTTTTTCTGCCCGTGGCCTTCGCCCAGGTGGCCCATACATAGTGACCATTACAGCACCTGGTAATGCGCCCTACCGTGTTGAGGGACTGTTCCTGCGCCTTGCAGATACCAAACAGTTGAATGTTCAACTTGATGGTATCATCCGCGAAGAAGCGATTGTGGTAACAGCCAGTGCGATTGGTTCCGGGAACCTGACCATGGGGGTCGGTTCAAAATTCGGACTGGATACGATTGAGGGTACGCCAACCGTTACCCGCGATTTTAAAGATATTTTGAAACTTGACCCTTCCGTGTATCTTGATCCAACCAACCAGAATGCCATCTCTATTGCCGGTGGTAATAACCGGTCCTTGTCCATCACGGTTGACGGCGTCCAGCAAAATGATGACTTTGGCCTGAATAATTCGGGTTTTCCGACGTTGCGGGCTCCGGTCTCGATTGATGCCATTGCCCAACTGAATGTTGAAGTGACGCCGTTCAATGTTGAATTCTCCGGGTTCCAGAGCGGTAGTGTCAACGTGGTAACCAAATCCGGGACCAATGAATTTCATGGTTCAGCTTTTGGCTACAGACGTAATAGTGATTTCACCGGTGGTGGTCTGAAAGTTGATGAATGGACCTATGGCGGCACTTTTGGTGGCCCGATCATCAAGGACAAGCTGTTCTTCTTTACCAGCTATGACCGTTTTGAAGGCACAAACATTTTTACGACGGGTCCATCCGGCGGTGGTTTTGTCAATGAAGTGGGGCGGGTGACCGTCGATGACGTCAATCAAATTACCCAAATTGCCCAGAGCGTTTATGGATTTGATACCCTGGGTTTCAATCCCAGCAATTTGAAGCAAATTGATGAGAAAATACTGGCCAAGATTGACTGGAATATTACCGACAATCACCGCCTGAGCTTTACCCATCAACGGGTAAAAGGTAATCAGTTGCGGCCGCAGAATACGGGCGGTTCTAATATTGGCCTGTTGTCGGACTGGTATAATAACACCCAAAAATTGCGTAGTTATTCCGGTCAGTTGTTTTCGAACTGGTCTGATAACCTGTCGACCGAACTCAAGGTGTCATTCAAAAAATCACCGACCTCTCAAGCTCCTTTGGGTGGCACGGATTTTGGTTTGTTCCGGGTTCGCACCCCAGGTGGTGGCAGTGTCTTCTTTGGTCCGGACTTCTTCCGTCATGCCAATGCGTTGACCAACAAAACCTTTAGTGTAAAGGCCAAGGCAGACTACACGGCAGGCGCACACCTGTTCACCGTTGGGGTTGAACATGTTGAAACCGATGTGTTTAACCTGTTTGTTCCTGGTTCACGCGGGTCTTACACATTTAACAGTATTGCGGATTTGCAGGCACAAAACGCATCCGGTGGGTTGTTCTATCAGAACGCCGTCTCCAATGATGCTAATGATGGTGCAGCAAGTTTCACATTCCAGTCTGATGCCCTGTATATACAGGACCAATGGGAAGTCGGAGATGATGTAACTGTGCAGGCCGGTGTTCGTTACGAATCGGTTAGTTCAACAAAAAACATCCTCAAGAACACCATTTTCGAAGGGCGTTATGGATTTGATAATACGGCCACTTTAAGCGGCCGCGATATTTTCCTGCCGCGTATTGGGGTCAATTGGACGCCGACGGACAATGTTAGCATTCATGGTGGCGTTGGCCTGTTTGCTGGCGGCAACCCTAATGTATGGATTTCCAATAATTACTCCAATAATGGCGTGACCATTGACAGCATTTTCCTGCCTGGCTTCTTGTTGCCACCGGTTGATGGGTTCAATGTTCCTTCCATTGCCCAAAATGGCCTTGTTGCTGGTGACGGCAATGTGAATGCACTGGATCCGAATTTTGACATACCTTCACAATGGAAGGCTTCATTAGGGGGCGAGTGGAATGGAGACATCAACTTCCTGGGTAGTGCCCTGGGTGATGACTGGACGTTGAGTTCCGACATTATCTTCTCATCGGTTAAGGATGCTACTTTCTGGAAAGATCTGACCTGTGGTGCTCCCAGTGGTGTAGCACCGGATGGTCGGCCAATTTATTCGTGTGACCCTGATCGCAATGATTTGTTGCTCACCAATACCGGCGTTGGTCATGGGCGGGTCATTTCATTCCTGGCCTCGAAAACCTTCTTTGAGGATTTTAGTTTCCGTACCAGCTATTCAAACCAGAAAATCAAGGACGCAAACTCAGGCACCAGCTCAACGGCTTCGTCAAATTTTGGCAAACATGCCACGTCTGATCCTTTGACGCCTATCCTGGGGACGGCTAATTATGAACGTAAACACCGCTTTACTTTCAACTTTGATTATCGTCACAAATTTATCGGTGATAATGAAACACGCTTTACCCTGTTTGGGGAAAGTCGTTCAGGACAGCCCTTCAGTTATACCTTCGACGATCCGGGTCAGCGCGGCCAACTGAATATTTTTGGCGAGAACCGCGATTTTGCACGACGTGACCGGGCGCTCTTCTATGTGCCATCTGGTCCAAATGACCCGAATGTCACTTATGCGGCCGGGTTTGACCAAAGTGCGTTCTTTGGCTTCCTGGAAAGTTCCGGTCTGAACAAATACGCCGGTTCGATCGCACCACGTAATGCGTTTAACAGCCCTTGGGCTACCCGTTGGGACCTGAGTATCAAACAGGAAATTCCTGGTATTTTCCCAGCGGCGGCTAAAGGTATATTGTCAATGGATATCCGTAATATCGGTAATTTGATTGACAACGATTGGGGCCAGTATGAACAAGTATTTTTCCCTTATGTGCAACCGGTTGTTGAAGCCGACATTCAAGGCGGTAAATATGTTTATAGTGACTTTAGCGGCACCGCACTGAGATCAAACGGTACGCTGACACGTAGTTCTATCAGTAGTGCAATTTCTAACTGGTCCATCCAGTTTGGTCTGAAATATAAATTCTAGCCTAAATGGCATTGCCATGATTTACGGGGCGGCTCTTTGGGTCGCCCCGTTTTTTTGTGTGCTGAATAAAATCACGCATTTTATCATCGAAATATCACATTTTCGTGCATTTTTGCCCTTGCCCTTGGCGAAAGCCGCGTCACACTCTCTACCCGAGTCGAGACGGTAAGGTTGCCAATAAAAAACCGCCGGAATTGTTCTGTTGCGCGTATGTGCGTGTGAATAAATTGGGGTTCCCGGATGGCCGACAAGGCAAACGACCAGTTAGCGGGCGACAATGCGCTTGCGCTTACCGTTCAAAGCACCAGCGTTTCTTTTGGCACTTTTAAGGCACTGAACAAGGTTGATCTGAAAGTCATGCCGGGCGAAATGGTCGCATTGATTGGGGCATCGGGGTCTGGAAAATCAACCTTGTTACGCACCATCGACGGACTGCAACGGGCGGATCAAGGCTCCGGGCGGCTGGAGGTTTTTGGCCGAAAATTACAGCGCGATGGCCGTCTGGCCAAAGGTCTTCGGTATCGACGCCGTGATATAGGTTTTATATTTCAGTCATTTAATCTGGTTGGCCGCCTGAACCTTTTTAATAATGTGCTCATCGGGTGTTTGGGCCGCATTCCCACTTGGCGTGGGGTTTTTGGCGTTTTCCCCGATGAGGATAAAGTGCGCGCTATGGCCGCGCTGGAGCGCGTAGGCGTGGCCGACTTTGCCGGGCGACGCACCTCGAACTTATCTGGCGGCCAAATGCAACGCGCTGCGATTGCGCGCGCACTGGTACAGCGGGCGAAAATGGTGCTTGCTGACGAACCAATTGCCTCGTTGGACCCGGTATCGGCGCGTAAAGTGATGGAATTATTGCAAGAACTGAATGCCCGCGATGGTCTGACCGTTGTGGTGTCCCTGCATCAGGTGGATTACGCTATGCGCTATTGCCAGCGTGTGGTGGCGTTAAAAGCTGGGAAAATTGTTTTTGATGGTCCGGCCAGGGATTTGGACCGCAAGACGCTGATCAAGGTTTATGGTGAAGAATATGAGGATGCCTTCTGGACGGCGGAGGCAGTATAATGATGAAGCACCGTATTATTCTTCTATTGAGTGTTCTCGTATTGGCGTTGGGGCTGGTTAAGGTTCAGCCGGTTTTTGGCCAGGAGAAAAAAGACAAGCCTGAGCCAGTGCGCGAGCTTAACTTCGGGGTGTTGACCACAGAAGCCAGTGATAATCTTTCCACCCTGTGGGCACCATTTTTGGAAGATATGGGCAAAATGACCGGGATAAAGGTCAATGCCTTTTTTTCTGCTGACTATTCCGGTCTGATCGAGGCCATGCGCTTTGGTAAAATTCAGGCTTCCTGGTTTTCCAACAAGCCGGGGCTGGAGGCGGTTCGTCGTTCCAATGGTGAAGTGTTTGCCAAGGCAACCTATCCCGATGGTGCGCCCGGTTATTATTCGGTGCTGCTGGTGCCAGCCGACAGTCCATATAAGACGCTGGATGATATTCTTAAATGCGATAAAACCATTGATTTTGGCATGGGGGATCCGAATTCCACCTCCGGTACGCTGATGCCCATGGCCTATATTTTTGCACCGCGCGGTATTGTGCCAACCGAGTGTTTCAAGAACGTCACAAATGCCACGCACGAAGCCAATGGCTATGCCGTGGCCAACAAGCTGGTAGATGTAGCTACCAACAATACCACCAATTTGAAACGTCTGGCGCGCACTCAACCGGATATATTATCGCGTATCCGGGTGTTGTGGACATCGCCCCTGATCCAGACGGATCCGATTGTCTGGCGCCGTGATCTGGACCAGCGGACCAAGGAGAAACTGCTCTATTTTTTCATGACTTATGGGCGCCGGGCCGATAGTTCGGAGGAATTACACCGCCAGCGCCAGGTGCTGGCAGAGCTGGACTTTGGCACTTTCTTACCGGCATCGGACGCTCACCTTGATCCGATTATCCGTCTTGAGCTCGTTCGTGATATGGCGCGGGTGCGTAATGATGACACCCTGGATGAGGAAACACGGACCAAGGAGCTGGTGCGCCTGCAGGGAGAACTTAATGAAGTGGGCATTGGTGATACTGAAATGATCGTGGCCGAGGGCATAGACAAGAATAATCGTGTCAGCAAGCGCAGCCATGCCATGGCGGTGCCATGGCAACGCATCATTTTTACTTTAAGTATCGGCCTTGTCGCTTTTGCGATGTTTTTTTGGAGCTCCGCCACACGGGGGGCCGGGCCGGTCAAACTTTTGCGCGAGCGGGTGTTCGATGCAGCCGTTTGGGCCATCTTTTTATCCATGTTGATCTGGGCCTATGTCGCCGCCGAAATTTATAAAACCCCGGACCTTATCAATAATGCTGACAAGATGGGTGAATATGCTGCCGGTTTCTTAAAGCTCGACTGGAAAGAGGGCTGGCTTTATTTGCAGCAAATGTCAGTGACCATCCAGATTGCGCTATGGGGCACCTTCCTTTCCATTCTGTTTGCCATTCCTTTTGGCCTGTTGTCATCGCGTAATGTGGCGCCGGCCCCGGTGGTGTTTTTTGTGCGCCGGCTGATGGATGCGTTTCGCTCGATCAACGAATTGGTGGTAGGCACCATGTTTGTGGTCACGGTTGGCCTGGGACCATTTGCCGGGGTGATGGCGCTGGCGGTGCATACCACCGGGGTTTTGGCGAAACTCTTTTCCGAAGCGGTGGAGGCCATGGATCCCGGTCCGGTTGAAGGGGTGCGCGCCACGGGTGCCCGCCCGATCCACGAAGTGATCTGGGGGGTTATCCCGCAAGTGGCGCCGCTGTGGACCTCTTATGCGCTTTACCGGTTTGAGACCAATACCCGTTCGGCAACCATTTTGGGTCTGATCGGAGCGGGCGGTATCGGGCAATTATTGTTCGAGCAAATTCGCTCTTTCCAATACGGTAAAACCGCAGCAATTTTGTTGATTATTATCGTGGCCGTCACCCTGGTTGACATGCTCAGTCAGATTTTACGCAAGCGACTGATGTAAACACGCTATGTAAAGAGCGCATTTACTGTCACATGCGCGTCATAATCCCTGACTAGAGAGAGCCTGACGGCGGTCAAGTTCCGCTGAGTTTTTCTTTGGAGGGGTAAACGTGAACAATCTTTCTTTATGGGCTTTGTCATTTGCCATCGCGGCACCGGGCGCTGCACTGGCCGATGGCGAATTTACCATCAAACCGCGTGGGCGGGTTCTTCTGGACTTTGCCGACATTGATTATGACCTGGCGAGCTTGAAAGCCTCGAATTCGGATGCAGAGTTTCGCACCGCGCGCTTTGGCATTTTTGGAAAACTGGGCAGTAACATAAAATATGTTGCCGAATTTGATTTTCAAAATGGCGGCGACATCCAATTCAAGGACCCCAAGGCCAAGGACGTCAAGCTGACGTTCAAACTTAACGGCAATACGTCCATCGTGGTCGGCAATCAGAAAACCCCGAATTCGATGGAGGAACAAACTTCCGGACGCTTCACCACGTTTTTGGAACGCGGCAGCGTCACCGATGCGTTTCGCCTTTCCCGCCGTGTTGGTGTGGTTTTCAAAACCCATGGTGATCGCTATTCATTCTCTGCTGGTGCCTTTGGCAATGACATGAATGCTGTGCTCTATAAAAATGAAGGCCTGTTTTCTAACGAACACAGTTATGCCGCACGGGCGACCTTCACGCCGATCAATACCGATAATCAAACTATCCATCTGGGGGCCAGTGTGCGTCGATTTACCGGTAATACGGGCGATCAGATACGGGTGCGGGCGCGTCCGCGCATTCATTTGTCGCAAAGGCTGGTTGATGCTAATAATCAGGGAAAGAACTCTACGCTTTATGGTATCGAGGCAGCCTATATTTCTGGTCCCTTCCATGTTGAAGGCGAATGGATGGCCGAAGATGCGTTGAACTCATCTAATGGTTTTTTCGTGCAGGCTGGCTGGTTCCTGACAGGTGAGAAACGTGCCTACAGTGCCAAAAAGGGTGCCTTTGGCCGTATCAAGCCCAAACAAGCCTTGGGCGAAGGAGGCGCCGGAGCCTGGGAGATCGCCGCGCGTTATGACACGCTGGATTTAACCTCGGCCAATGCTGGCAAAATGAACACCTGGACGGCGGGGCTGAACTGGTATCCGCAAAGCCATGTGCGGGTTATGCTGAACGCTATACATGCCACGGCGCGCGGGGTTGCCAAATTTGGTCGCGGCAACACCGATGGCCTGCAAATGCGTCTGCAATATGACTGGTAGTGACCGCACTCGGATTGCAACTGAATTTACTAAAAAGGAATACTGATTATGAAAACCAAAACTTTGTTGATCCCGGCTCTTTTGGCTGGCGTTAGCGCTCTGGCCACACCGGCCTTTACCCGCGACACTATCCATATTGTCGGCTCGTCTACTGTTTATCCGTTTTCAACGGCAGTGGCTGAAAATTTTGGGGCGCAAACCTCTTTTCCCACGCCGATTGTGGAATCCACAGGTTCTGGCGGGGGCATGAAACTCTTTTGCCAGGGCGTGGGCGAAAATACGCCAGACATCACCAATGCCTCCCGGCGGATGAAAGCCAATGAATGGAAGCTCTGTCATCAGAATGGCGTAACCGAAATTGTTGAGGTCAAGATCGGCTTTGATGGGATTGTCATTGCCAATGCCATGGAGGCACCGGAATTTAATTTGACCCTGAAGCAGGTGTTTTTGGCCTTTGCTGCCAAGGTGCCGGTGGCGGATGACAATTGTGTCCTTAAAGATAACCCTTACACCCGGTGGTCACAGATTGCTCCCTCCTTGCCCGATATAAAAATCGAGGCCTATGGTCCACCACCGACTTCTGGCACACGCGATGCGTTTGTCGAAATTGCCATGGAACACGGTGCCAAAGAGATTGCTTGCCTAAAAGCGCTAAAAGCGGCCAAGCCCGGCGATGCGACCTACCAAAAAATTGTGCCAATATTACCTGAAAATATGGGCAAATCTGCGGATGGAAAGGCATTGAAGGGAAAGAAAATTTTCAAACAGATTGCTCATATGCTGCGTGAAGACGGCGCGTGGATTGATGCCGGTGAAAATGATAATGCCATCGTGCAAACCCTTGAAAAAACACCAAACGCGATCGGAATTTTCGGATTTTCCTTCCTTGATCAAAATGGTGATCAGATCAAAGGGGCGATCATTGATGGCAATGAGCCCAGCTTTGAAAATATCGCCAGCGGCGTGTATCCGGTTTCGCGCGATTTGTTCTTTTATGTTAAGAAACAGCATAAGGATCTGGTGCCCGGCCTGGCGGAATATGTTGCTGAATTTACCTCGGATGATGCCTGGGGTGAATATGGTTACCTGGGCGATAAAGGCCTGATCCCGCTTCCCGAAGCGGAACGCGAAGCCGTTGGTGCGGCGGCCCGCGCGCTTACGGTGATGACGAAAAGCCCTTGATTTTATTCATCTGCGTGGTCTGCACGGGAAGTATTTTTTGCATCCCTTGTGGACCGCCGCAGGCGCTTGGGCAGGCGTGGACGCACTTTGCCACCCAATTGCTTGAGACGTCTCCAGAACCGTCGCCGTTCTGGCTGGGGCGGCACTTCCAGGTTTTTGACAAAATCTTCGGCGCAAGCTTTCCATGAGAAGGTTTCGGCGTGTGCCCTTGCCACTTTGCGGTCCATTGCAAGACAGGCAAGGCTGGCGGCGCGCAAGTCATCATCAAAAGCGCCGGCCCCGGAGGTGCCGATAATATCTTTTGGACCCGGCACCGGAAATGAGGCCACGGGTGTGCCACAGGCCATGGCCTCCAGATTGACCAGACCAAAAGTATCGGTGCGACTGGGAAACACAAATACATCGGCATCGGCAAAATGGCGGGCTAATTCCTCGTCATATTTTGGCCCGGTAAAGACCGCTGCCGGGTATTTCTTTTTTAGTGCATCCAATTGCGGGCCATCGCCTACGACGACCTTGGTGCCCGGCAGATCAAGTTCCAAAAAGCCTTCAATGTTTTTTTCCACGGCCACGCGCCCTACATTAACAAAAACCGGACGTTGCAACCCGGCATAAACACCGGTTTTCTCATCGCGTAGATCAGGCGTGAATAATTTCGTATCAACGCCGCGCGCCCAGGCGGTAATATTGCGAAAACCCTTGGCCAGCAATTCATCACGCATGCTTTCGGTGGTCACCATCATGCGCCCTCCGGAATTATGAAAACGGCGCATAAACGCATAGCCTGCGGACGTGGGGATAAACGGAAAGCGGGCATGTATATATTCGGGAAACTGGGTGTGATAACTGGTGGTAAATGGCCAGTTCCATTTTCGGCACAAGGCACAGGCGGCCTGCCCGATCGTGCCTTCTGTGGCAATATGAATGGCATCCGGTTCAAATTTTTCAATTCGGCGCTGAATGTCCTTTTTGGCAAAAAGGGCCAGGCGAATTTCAGGATAAGTGGGTAGGGGGAAGGTCAAATATCCATCATAAGGGGTGATGACTTCGACGGTATGCCCCATGGCGCGACATTCATCCACGGTGCGTTGCAAGGTGCGCACTACGCCATTGACCTGTGGTTCCCAGGCGTCCGTGACCAGAATGATGCGCATGATATATCCGTTAATGCCTAATGCTCCAGATAAAGGCTTTTAGCTCACATTCCTTTTGGGGGGAACCGGTTTTGCGATTGTGCTTTGCTTCATGAACACATAGAAATTACAGCCTAAACCCGACTGGATTGCATTATGGGCACCCATTCAAAACCAGAAACCGACATGTCCGGCGCGCATGCGCATCACCACCACCACCATCATTCAGCGGCGGTGTGGTGGCGCTGGATGGTGCGACGCATTCGTTACCATGCGGATCATCCCATCTGGTTGTGGCTGATAGCGGCACTGGTGGGAACCATTGCCGGGTTTGCGACACTGGGCTTTAGGCTGTCCATTCTTTATGTGCAGGGCCTGTTTTATGGTAGCACCGCCGAGCGACTGGCCAGCACAGCGGCGTCATTGCACTGGGCGCATGTCTGGTTTGCTCCTGTGCTTGGCGGTATAGTGGTGGGTGCTTTGCTATTTGTGGCCGAGCGCCAGAAAATACTGGGCGATGTGCGTGCGCAAAGCGTTGCCGAAGTGATCGAGGCGCGGGCCGTTGGCAAAGGCAATATCGGTTTTTGGACGGGCCTTTATTCAGCGCTGGTCACGGCCATTTCATTGGGATCCGGGGCTAGCGGTGGCCGCGAGGGACCGGCGGTGCATCTTGGCGGTGCAATGGCGTCTCTGGTGTCGCGTTTATTGAAGCTGGGTGAGCGTAATGCCCGCACCTTGCTGGCCTGCGGCGTGGCCGGGGCGGTTGCCGCTTCGTTTAATGCACCGCTGGCGGGCCTGTTATTCGCACTGGAGGTGGTGCTGGGCCATTATGCCTTACGGGTAATAGCCCCTACGGCGGTAGCGGCTACGGCCGGGGCGGTGGTCACGCGTTCCTTTTTGGGGGCGCAGCCGGCGTTTGTCCTGCCATCTGTGCCGATTGCCAGCCTGATAGATTTTCCGGCGGCCGTGGTGCTTGGCCTGATGTGCGCGGGGCTGGCCATTGTATTTATTACATTGATGGTGCGCGGACCTTATCATGTGCAAAAACTGGCCGAGCGTCTTGGCATACCGCTTTGGGCTTTGCCGCCTATCGGCGGGGTGATGATTGGCCTGATCGGCATGGTATTTCCGCAAGTGCTGGGGGTGGGATATGAGGCCACCAGCACCGCCTTGCATGGCGGCTATGGGTTATATTTTCTTTTGTTTCTGGTAGCGGCCAAGCTGCTGGCCACCATGATTTCCTTTTCCTTTCGCTTTGGCGGCGGGGTTTTCTCCCCCTCGATTTATCTGGGGGCTATGGCCGGGGCGGCCTTTGGTGTCCTGGTTGGCACGGTGCTGGGCGAGGGAGCAACAGCCCCGGCATTTTTTGCCATTGTTGGTATGGGAGCCTTGTCCGGTGCGGTTTTGGGGGCACCAATCTCCACCACACTGATCGTCTTTGAGCTTACCCAGTCTTATGAGGCCTCCATGGCGGTGCTGCTGGCGGTGTCACTGGCCACAGTGATTACCCAGGCGATTACCCGTGGCAATGTGTTCCAGAAACAGATTGAACTACGCGGCTATGTGTTGCGCGAAGGTCCGCAACGCCTGATCTTGCAAACCGTGCGGGTGCGCGATTTCATGACCCCGATCAGCCGTCTTAAAAAAGAGGTCAGCATGGCCGGGGCGGTGCTTTACGCAGACGATACCCTTGGCAAGGCGCTGGGTCTTCTCAAAGCGGAAAACCTGGACGGCACACCGGTCAAATCCCGCTATGGAGAGCAAAAGGTGATCGGTTATATATCGCGTGAAGATGCCCTGCTGGCCTATAATCAGCGTCTGGTTGAAGAACATGAGGAACGCAGCGGCTAGGTTCCAGTCCGGGGCAGGATCTGGCCATATTTGTAATATTTTAACTGCGTTTCTCAAACGGTTGACAAGGTTTTAGTGCCTATCCTGCCTGATGGACATGACGCATCGAATAGAAAAGTGGGCAGGTCGCTTGCTGTTGTGGTGTGGTGTCGGGTTTATGTTGCTGATTAGTGTTTTTGCCGTCAATATAATTGCCAGCCCGCAAAACGCACATAATCCATTGCTGATCGGTGGATTTATAGGCGGCTTTATGTTGCTGGGTGCACCGCTGGGGCTGTTATTGCCCTTTCTTCGCCGGATTAACCATCATAAAGACAAGCAGCACATGCAACGCCAGTTTACCTGGATGGACAGCAAATAAAACCGGTTTGGACCCTGCAAAGCCTCGCCGCTTTAACAACATAATGGCATAAAGCGTCATTGAAATTTTGTGATTCGCTTATGCCCCATTCTTCTGCCGGACCCGAAATAGAACGCCTGATTGCCCTGCTGTCCCGCCTGCCGGGCCTGGGGCCGCGCTCGGCGCGTCGTGCCGCCTTGCACCTGATTCGGAAAAAAGAAATGCTAATGGTGCCACTGGCAGCAGCGCTGGGTGAGGCGGTGGACCGGATCGTCACGTGCCATGAGTGTGGTAATATTGATGTCAGTGACCCGTGTGCGATTTGTGCTGCCGGGGGGCGCAACCAGAACAGCATTTGTGTAGTCGAGCAGGTTGGCGATCTTTGGGCGCTGGAGCGCGCCGGGGCTTATCGCGGACGCTATCATGTGCTGGGCGGTGTTTTATCGGCACTGGACGGGGTGCGGCCGGAGGATTTACGCATTGGCAGGCTGGTGCAGCGCGCCAAAGAAGCTGAAATAACTGAAGTTATATTGGCGCTCAATGCCAATGTCGATGGACAGACCACGGCGCACTATATCCATGATGCCTTAAAGGAAAGCGGGGTGCAAATTACCTCGATTGCGCGCGGGGTGCCGGTGGGAGGAGAACTGGATTATCTGGATGATGGAACATTAAGTGCAGCGCTCAAGGCCAGAAAGCTGCTTTAGTATTTCTAGCACCTCATGTGCTTGCGCAACAGGCCAACTTCGCCTATAGACCGCGCTCGAATTTACCTAAGCGTTTTACGCGCGCACGGGTGTGCGCATTTTTGTAAGACATATAAAAATTAAGGACCGGACCGATGGCCGATATTCTTCTTTCTGTTGATGTGCGCGAACGCACTGGAACCGGCGGCGCCCGCCAAACCCGCCGCGAGGGTAGAATTCCGGGTATTCTTTATGGTGGCGAGCTGGGTAATGTGCCGATCAGCCTGAAAACCAATGAAGTGCATAAAGCGCTTAATGATGGTGATTTCATCGCCCAGACCGTGACCATCGAGCACAAAGGCGAGAAGCAATTGGTGCTGACACGCGACATTCAATATCATCCGGTTTCAGACCTTCCCATGCACGTGGACCTTTACCGCGTTGATGCCGATCAGATGATCGAAGTTGAAGTGGCGGTGCGCTTTATCAATGAAGAAGAATCACCTGGCCTGAAACGCGGCGGCGTGCTGAATATTGTGCGCCACGAACTGGCGCTTCTGTGCCCGGCTGGTTCTATCCCTGATGCCATTGAAATTGACCTGACCGGTTATGAAATCGGTGATTCTGCGCATATTTCTTCGGTTGAGCTGCCCAAGGGCGTTACCTCGGCGATTACCGATCGTGACGTTACCATCGTTACCGTGGTTGGCTCTCGTGCTGCCATCTCCGAGGCCGAAGAAGCCGCTGCTGAAGAAGCTGCTGCCGAGGCCGCTGCCGCTGAAGCAGAAGCCGCTGGTGAAGGTGAAGACAGCGAAGGCGGTGAGGAATAATCCATTCCTTTGCCGCTTCCACTTTTCGGGAAAAACTTCTGGCAAAACCTGCTTTCGCGCCAGCGGGAGGACGTCATGCTATTGATTGTCGGGCTTGGTAATCCTGATCCAAAATACCGCCTGAACCGTCATAATGCGGGCTTTTTGGCCGTGGATGCCATTGCGCGCGCCCACGGCTTTGGTCCATGGCGGGTCAAGTTCGGGGCGCTGGTATCCGATGGTTATATCGATACCGATGCCGGACGCGTCAAAACCCTGTTGATGAAGCCGCAAACCTATTACAATGAATCCGGCCGGTCGGTGCAGGCGGCCACCAGCTTTTATAAATTACCGCTGCAAAACGTCGTTGTTTTCCATGACGAGCTGGATCTGGCCTCTGGCAAATTTCGCGTAAAAACCGGCGGCGGCGCGGCGGGCAATAATGGCATAAAATCCATCACTGCCGCTTTGGGGCCAGATTTTCGTCGCGCCCGCATCGGTATAGGCCATCCGGGCGACAAGGCGCTGGTAACATCATATGTGTTGCACGACTTTGCCAAAGCCGATGCCAAATGGCTTGATCCCCTGCTGGACGCCATCACCGATGCCGCGCCATTACTGGCGATGCGCAAGGACGATGCCTTTCAGACACAGGTCAATCACCGTTAGAAGTTGAAGTTATAGTGCTGTAAAGTGCCTTTATGGCAATTTGGTAACTTTATGGCTTTGCTCTGGATATTTATCCATTAGCCATTGTAGAATCTCTAACTGATCTGTTGATTTGGCACGCCTAATTTGTATCATTAACTTCATAGAAGATGGTCTATCCAGTGTGAAATTTGCGGCCCCTTCATTGCAAACTGAACACAGTGCTCTGAGATTCGTTGCGCTATCGTCTCCACCAAGGGATTTGTCAATGACATGGCCAATATGAAGTCGCGTATTTCGTGACTGGTCATATGGATGGGGTTCGCCAGCAACCGCACCACACATCTGGCAGGTAAAGCCATTGCGATCAAGAACGAAGGCTCGCACCTCTTTTGATATGGCGCGTTCCAAGCCTAAGGCCTGCCCACCGGCACCAGCGCACAATTCAAGTGAAGTCGGTCCCATGCTTTATCCTTGCGATTCGTTCACACACACAATTTCATACAGGGTAATAACCACAACAAGAACAAAAAGGCAACAAATATATTGAAACCGGTATGGGTCGGCTCGCTAAAGTCCTAAAAACCGCACAATCATCTTTTGCGCGTTAAAATCCATATTGGTTTGGCCAAGCAGTTTTTTGCGAAACTTTCCCCTGCGGCCTTTTTTGCTGACATCGGGGACATTATGACCGCCGCCATAAATGCGCACCATCTGTACTTTGGTGCCGGGGGCGCAGTGAGTGGCACGCAAAAGAACGGGGTGGGACCGGTCGTCTTTACGGCGGTTCGCCATGGGCGTGGAAATAACATTGCCGGAGCAGCCGATAGCGCGTTGCCAAAGGGCAAAGGTTTTTGGGCCCGATAATACGGTGCCGCGCACCTGGCGAAAGCCAACCCCGCCGCCGCTCCAGGGCATGAGCGGGTCTGTATCGCCGTTGATCAACAGTATAGGGCGCGGGTATTCTGGCCGGCAGGGGCGAAGATCGGCGGGCAGGCCTGCAATGATGCTGGCTCCGGCGCGAAACAGATCACTGGCTTCGCACAAAAGGCGCTGGGTCATCATCCCGCCATTGGATACGCCGGTGACCATAATGCGCCCGGCATCAGCGCGGCCCTCTGTAATCAGTTTGCCTGCAATGGCGCGCAAAAACCCGACATCATCAGGCGTAACCTTGCGAAAGAACGGGGTTTGGCTATCCCGGCGCCCATCATTCCAGTGGCGTTCCAGTCCATCGGGATAAACCACAATAAAGCCATTTCGGCGGGCATAATCATCATAAGAGAGGCTTTTATGAATTTGTTTTCCTGAACCACCGCCGCCATGCAGCACAAACAATACCGGTACCGCTTTGCCTTTGAGGCGTTCGGGGGTGAAAAGGCTATAGGTGCGGTGCAGGCCATCCGGGGCGATAATGTTTTCTGCCTTCGCCGGTAAGGTCAGCACTATGAAGGTCATCGCGATGACTAGTACCAGCGCAAGTGGTTTATTCTCAACGGCTTTACCGTGCATGGGTGCTCTCTCCTTGTCCACCATATCATAACGACAGGTGTGTTCCAATTTAACGTCGGAGTAGGGGGATTCCGACGCTGAAGGTTAGAGTTTTTTGTTTGGATGATGAATTCAAAGCATTACAGCCATGCGTTGACTTGGCCGACTGGAAGCGTAACTTCGTGCGCGTCTGGCGGCAGGTGCCGTCTTGAGTCGTCTGGAAATCAAAGAGGCAGGGCATGAGCGCAGAGCGGTCCGATCAACGGCCATTATCGCCATTCACCACGATCTGGCGCTGGCACGTCACCATGGTGACATCTATCTTGCATCGCGCATCGGGTGTGGCGCTGTATGGCGGCGTGTTTGCCATGGTGGCATGGCTGGCTGCCGCCGCCGAGGGACCGGCAATGTATGCGCGCTATGTGCATATTATGATCTCCTGGCCCGGTCGGGCGCTGCTCTTTGGCTTCACGCTGGCGCTGAGCTTTCACCTGCTGAACGGGGTGCGGTATCTGCTTTGGGGGCGCGGCATTGGTTATGACAAGGCGGCGGCTGATCGATCCGCCTGGCTGGTGATTGTCCTTTCGTCCATTTTAACGCTGGCCATCTGGGCAAGTGCCTATTGGAATCTTGGCCTGTTGGCGATGGGAGGCTAACTATGCGCACATCCTACAAGAATGTCACCGGGCTTGGCTCTGCTCACAAGGGGGTCAGTCATTATATCAAGCAAAGGGTAACGGCGGTAGCGCTGTTGATCCTGGTGCCATTGTTTTTGTTCCAGTTTCTGGCCAGCATTACTACCGGCTATGAAGGCGTAATGGCCTGGCTTGGCTCGCCCTTTGGTCTGGGGCTTAGCTTTTTGGTGATCAGCGCCATGGTCGTGCATATGCGTCTTGGAGTGCAGACCGCCATTGAGGATTATTTTGGTGGTTCTTTGCGCACACTGGCCTTGTGGCTTAACGGTTTTTTCGCATTGGTGCTATGGCTGATTGCCATTTACGCGCTTATCAAAATCAGTTTTTAGGAGTTAACGCGCCATGGCGTATGAATGGATTGACCATACCTATGATGTGGTTGTCGTGGGCGCGGGCGGCGCCGGATTGCGCGCGGCACTGGGGGCGGCGCAGGGCGGTTTGAAGACCGCCTGTATCACCAAGGTGTTTCCTACCCGTAGTCACACCGTGGCGGCGCAGGGCGGCATTGCTGCCTCGCTTGGCAATATGTCAGACGATAGCTGGCAATGGCATATGTATGACACGGTAAAAGGCTCTGACTGGCTGGGTGATCAGGACGCCATTGAATATATGTGCCGCGAAGCACCGCAGAGTGTTTATGAGCTGGAACACTGGGGCCTGCCATTTTCGCGCACTGAAGAGGGCAAAATTTACCAACGCCCCTTTGGCGGCCATATGAAAGAGTTTGGCAAAACCCCGGCGCAACGTGCCTGTGCGGCGGCGGATCGCACCGGCCACACGCTGATCCATACGCTTTATGGCGAGTGTGTGCGCGAGGAAACCAGCTTTTTTATTGAATATTTCGTGCTCGACCTGATTATGGAAGATGGTGAATGCCGGGGGGTTCTGGCCTGGAAGCTGGATGATGGCACTTTGCACCGTTTCAAGGCGCAAAGCGTTATCTTGGCCACTGGCGGGTATGGCAGGGCCTATTTTTCCTGCACCTCGGCGCATACCTGCACCGGCGATGGCGGCGGTATGGTGTTGCGCGCTGGCCTGCCTTTGCAGGACCTTGAATTTATGCAGTTTCACCCGACCGGTATTTACGGTGCCGGCATGTTGATAACCGAAGGGGCGCGCGGCGAAGGCGGGTATCTCGTAAACTCTGAAGGCGAGCGCTTTATGGAGCGCTACGCCCCCTCGGCCAAGGATCTGGCCAGCCGCGATGTGGTCAGCCGTGCCATGACCATCGAAATTCGCGAAGGGCGCGGCGTTGGCCCGAATAAGGATCATATTTATCTGCATCTGGATCATTTGCCTGCCGATCTGTTGCACAAACGCTTGCCGGGCATTTCGGAAAGCTCGAAAATCTTTGCTGATGTGGATGTCACCCGCGAGCCGATACCGGTGCTGCCCACCGCGCACTATTGCATGGGCGGTATTCCGACCAATTATCATGGCGAAGTGATCTGCCCCAAAGATGGCGATGCGGACGCTATCGTGCCGGGGCTTTATGCCGCCGGTGAAGCGGCCAGCGCCTCGGTGCACGGGGCCAACCGGCTGGGCTGTAATTCGCTTCTGGATATTGTTGTGTTTGGCCGGGCGTCAGGAATGCGCTGCGCTGAAAAATTGACCGCAGGAGCGCGTCAGCGCGAATTTTCCAAAGATTGCGGCGAAGCCACATTGGCACATTTTGATGCCATCCGCCACGCTGATGGCAGCACCTCAACCGCCGATTTGCGCTTGCACATGCAAACCACCATGCAAACCGATGCGGCGGTGTTTCGTACCGCAGAATCACTGTCCGAAGGCAAGCAAAACCTTGGCAAGGTCTGGGAAGCGGCCAAGGACATGAAAGTCACTGATCGCTCAATGATCTGGAATTCAGACCTGGTTGAAAGTTTCGAGTTTGAAAATCTGCTTTTGCAGGCCACCTGCCTCATCGAAGGCGCACTGGCACGGCAAGAAAGCCGGGGTGCCCATGCCCGTGAAGATTTCCCGGACCGGGATGACAAGAAATGGATGAAGCATACGCTGTGCCGCGTCGATGCGACCGGCAAGGCCAGCCTTGATTATCGCCCGGTGCATTCCTACACGCTCACCGACGAGATTGACTACATCAAACCAGCCGTAAGGGTGTATTGAGATGGCCCAGTTAACTTTACCCAAAAATTCGACCGTTCAAAAAGGTAAGCACTGGCCTGCGCCAGTGGGTGCGGACCCGAAAAACGTGCGTCAATTCCGGGTCTATCGCTATGACCCGGACAGCGGCGAAAACCCGCGCTGGGACACCTATGATCTGGACACCACGCAGTTCGGGCCGATGATGCTGCACGTCATCATCTATATCAAGGATCATGTGGATGCGACGCTGACGTTTAGGCGCTCCTGCCGCGAGGGGGTGTGTGGCTCTTGCGCGATGAATATTGACGGTCGCAACACCATTGCCTGCACCAAGCCATTGGCCGACATCAAAGCCAAGGTGGTCAGCATTTCGCCCTTGCCGCACCAAAAAGTGGTCAAGGATTTAGTGCCAGACCTGAATGATTTCTATGCCCAGCACGCGGCCATGCAGCCCTATTTGAAAACCACCACGGCGGCCCCGGACAAGGAATGGAAGCAATCCATTAAAGACCGGGAAAAGCTGGATGGTCTTTACGAGTGTATTTTATGCGCTTCCTGCTCAACTGCCTGCCCCAGTTATTGGTGGAATGGCGATAAGTATCTTGGCCCGGCGGCACTTCTACAGGCCTATCGCTGGCTGGTCGACAGCCGCGATGAAGCCACGGGTGATCGACTTGACGCGCTGGAGGACCCGTTTCGCCTCTATCGTTGTCACACGATCATGAATTGTACCCAAGTGTGCCCCAAAGGCCTGAACCCGGCCAAAGCCATCGGCGCGATCAAGCAAATGCTGGTCGAGAGAGAAGGCTAGATTTCGGGTTCTGCCCCCGGCTATTTGAGCCGGGGACCGGGTTAAGCGTATGCCTTATTTCAGATCGTTCCAGTATATAAGCGCGTTATAAACGAAGGCGTGATCATGGTGATTTAGGTGGCGGTGCATGGGGTTCCAGCCAAAGAAAATGGCCTCACCCTCACCCACATCGGTTTCTAAAATGGCCGGGGCACCATTTAAGGCCTTTTTACCGCTAAGTATGCCGCCAGAAAGCACCAGTGGCTTGGGTTTGGGTTTTTTAGCCTTATCCTCGTCCTTTTTGGTTTTGTCTTTATTCCACGGGCGTATAGGCGTTTTCTTGGTACCAAATTGTGCCACCACCAGATTGCGGTCATCCTTGCCAACCCGATAAAGCGGCGTATTGCCCCGAAAGGCATAGGTCATTTCATCATAACCAAAGGTGAGTGGTGAAGTCGCTTCGGTGATTTTCATACGGATAAAAGAACCTGGCGTATTGATACTGGCGCGATTCATGGAGATTTTGGAGGTTATGCCACTTTGCGCCGCCAAAGAGCCACCAGACCCCATGCCGATAAACGTGCCGCCTTCATTCATAAAGGAGGCCAGCGCCGTCATGCCATCAAAGCCATAACCGCCGGTTATATCCACAGAGCTGACAATATGGCCATGGCTTGGGGTTTGCGGGGTGGTTTCATAAGCCAGAGGCGACCATTTCTTGTCCACACCGTTCAACAAGGCCTTGAAAGTGCCCCGCCCACCAAAACTGGGGGCGATGATTACATCATATTTTTCGTTAAGTCCGCCTGCTTTCAGTTCACTCTTTTCGATAAGGTGATACGGCACTTTGGATTGATCCAGCGTATAGCGAACCCAGCCAGGATTTTGTGTTGAAATCCAGCTATGAAGCAGGCCAATACGCGGCACTTCAAGCGCAATCATATCCTCGTCAGGCAGGCGGTTTACCCCGACTACGCCCAACAAAGTGCGATCAAGAACAGCTTGAAATGCTACCAGATCCACACTGGAGGCTTCAATAAAAATGGAGCCAGCCGGAAAATTATGCTTACCGAGTTTCACTGCCTTGGCGGTTGACTGCATTTTGGCGTCAGGCAGTGCAAAGCGCAGTTCGCCCAGCCCCTCCTGACCCTTGTGTGCGATCACATAATATTTGGCGCGGGGTGGCAATTTGGCCGGCGAATAAAAGTCTGCCCCACTCTTTGCCAGGCTGGATTTCATCTCCAACACCTGTGCATCCTTGATGAATTTCGTATTGACCCCGCGCATCAGGCCTAACGTCCAGGCCACATCATCATAAGGGGGAACATCAACTTTTTCCGGAAACTTTTGTTTCTCGAACAAGGCCTTGGCAAAGGGGCCATAAGGTTGATCCAGCAAAATGACTGCATCGCCCCTGGCAACTTTCACCTTGCCAAATTTACCTTTCTCCTCGGCAATGCTGACTTCTATACCTTGTTCCAGCACCAGATCAATCAGTTCTTTGGTGGCGCCTTCATCTCTTTGTTCATGCGTGATGAGGATAGCTTTTTGATCTCCATCCTTACCCTCTTTGATGGCATTTTTGGATTTGGTGTAAAAACCTGTCACCAGTGATTTTGCGTTTTTTGCGGCATATTCCAGTGAAGCATAGACACCGCTCGACATATAATTGACGTTATTTCGCATGGACCACAAGGTATCTTCGGCTGGTGGGCTGGGCCGATACCAGGTTTTTTCGGTAATTTTCTTGCCCGCCATACGATTATCACTTAAATCGCGCTTCATGGTTTCCGAACCGCCATTGCCAAAGGTTTCAAAAAACCTTCCGTTGGAATTGCGATTATTCGTTACCCACAACATGTATCCGGGCCACCAGCCGGTATAAAACCCCCAGGTCCAGACACCGGGCATGCCTTTGGATGTCAATTGATTGACTTCATAATTGGCAATCGAGGCCCATTCGGAAACTGTGGTGGCGCTTACACCCGGATTGTAGGGACCGGTGCCGGTAGCCACATAAAGATAAGGCACACTTTCATGTAGATCGAGGGTAAGGGTGGTTTTGAATTCCATGAAGGTGTTCAGATAGTTCTTGGTCATTGGCTGGGTTAGCGCAATGCCATCGCGGTTGTTGTCATGAAAGGTATAGTGGCCCCAAAATGGCGGGCTGCTGGGTGGGCGATCATAATAATCGGTTTTGCCTTTATTGTATTTCAGGAACCATTCCGTAGAACGATTACGCCCATCCACCTCAAAAACCGGGGTGATCATGGTAATGACATTTTTTCGGATATTCTGAAATAATGGCCGTTCCTCGGCGGCCAGACGATAGGCAATTTCCATTGATGTTTCGGGGGGGCCAAACTCGGTGGAATGCAGGCCCGCAGTGATCCAGTAAATCGGCTTGGCCCCATCAATCAGCTTCTTGGCCTTTTCTTCATCAAGCCCGCGCGGATCGGCAAGCGCGTTCAGCCGTGCTTTATAATCTTCCAGATGTGCCAGCGTATCCGCATCGGCAATGATGATGGCGATCATATCGCGGCCTTCTGTGGTTTGCCCAATACTGATCACCTCAGCACGGTCCGTGGCATCGGCTATGGCGCGCATATAGTCATGAATTTTGGCCACACTGGTCATCTCACCGGGGGCCCCGGCGATATAGCCAAGAAAATCACGCGGGCTGGGGATGGTGGGATGGTCCGGGATCACCGACACCCAGTCATTCATAAATTTCTTTTCCGTGGTGGCTTCGCGTATGGCTTCACTGGATACTTTATCGACCTTCAAGCCACCAATGATGTCGGGTATGGTATCCGTCTTGGCCTCATCGGCGGCAAGGCCGCTTCCCGACAGGGCCAGACTGGCGACCAAAACTGATGCGCCAGACAGCCAGTGCCTTTTTGAAATTCTGCTCATAACATTCCTCCCAGGTTGTTTTTTACAAGCCTATGGCTTCCCCTGATCCGCTACAAGTTAATTCATGGATTTCCCTAAGCTGTAGATTATTCAACCGCGTATAATCGCGTCTGTGAAAGGGACCTGAATCCAGCAAAATGCACTAATTCATGGCACCTTACCACCGTAACATTAGGTTTGTCTAATATTAGCTTGCGCTAACATTACAAACCTGTTAGTTTCGCAACTACCATAAAGGGTTTCGAAAAGGCGGGTAACGCCAGACCGGATAAACCGGTCAATAAAAGGGGAAGAACATGCAGAGAAAGCGTACCAGAACACAAACGGTAATCGGCATGATTACGGCGCTAAGTGCTATCATCGCGATCAGCACTACTAGTCATAGTGCTGAGTCACAGGCGCACATGCTGTGGAGCACGAAAGATGCGGTTCTGGCAGGCTCTGCGCTGGCTTCATTGGGATTTCCTCAAGACGTTGGCAATCTAAAATCCGGCGACATGATTGTATTGACCGCACCCAATGGCCTTTTAAGCAAAGTAAAGCTTGGCAAAGTCACCACAGACCGGTTTGGCGGCATCTCCTTACAGGGCGTTTCAGCAGACGGGCGCTCCAGGATTGATCTGGTGATTAAATCCGGCCACGCTTTTGGTAACTGGAAACTCGGTGCAGCCCAAACATTCGCGATCTACAGCAGCCAGCGAAGTGGCCAGGTCATCTTGAATGCGGATTCGCATGATTTGCTGGCCTCCCGTCTTGAGGCGCAAACTTTGATTAACCAGGGAAAATCCCTGCCCGCTGGCCCCGTGGTTATGTGGGTTTCTCCTGTTTTTGAAAACCGGTATGGCCTGGCTAGCGCGGCCCGTATGCAATATCTGGTTAAAAAAATAAATGATGCACGCCTTATTGATGGTCAAGAACCCATTGAATTGGTTGCCTCGCGCAAAACTGGCAAGGCTGAAAGCAATGATCCGGTCATGGCGGCAAGCGGTGTCTCGGTAACGGCGGCCAAGCCTTTGGTGGCCGATGAAGACTTGGCGCTGGCGGCGGCTGTATTGCCATCCTCCCGGTCAGTTAAAACCGGCGTTGCGGCAACGGCCTTTGCCACCATTATTAACCCCGGCGCCTCTGAGGCCACGGCCTGTGGTCTGGTTATGAATGGCTCTGCGCCCGCTGGTGTTTTTCACTTTCAGGAAACTGATGAGCAAAACCAGCCCGTAGGCACACAAGATGCCAATGTAAATATTGCCGGTAACGCCGGACAAAGTTATGTGTTTTCATTTTCTGCAAACTCGGCACAGAGTCCCGGACTGGATTTACCTATTGAGTTTTCATGCTCAAACCGCAAATCGGCCCAGATTATTTCCGGCCTTAATGCCTTGTTTTTCTCCGCTTCTGATACGGATGTGCCTGACATTATAGCGGTTAGCGAAACTGGTTCTGCCGTAGGCCTCAACACCGATGCGGGTATTGTTGATATGATTGATCGGGCCAGCGGCGGTGCCTTCGTGGTAGCCACGGCCAATGTTGGTGTAACCGGTGATATTGTGGTTTCGGCATCTTCCAGTGCGGGTGCCGCTTTACCTGTTTCTTTACTGGTGTGCCAGACCGCTCCGGCTACGGGGGCTTGTCTGGCTAGTCCGGCAGCGCAAGTTTTGGTAACAATCGGAGCCGGTGAAACGCCATCCTTTGCGTTTTTCACGAACTCGGATACGGTCTGGCCTTTTGACCCGGCCAACAACCGGGTCAATGTGACCTTTAAACAGGATGGTGCTATTCGCGGTTCCACCTCCATTGCTTTGCGGACCCTGCAAGGCACACCAGAATTGCCTGTCTCATTGATTGATTATGAAGCGATCGCACAAAATCTACCGGATCACTTTACCCAGCCAGCTGGCTTGGGGCCAAATCAAATTACGCCCTTATCGCTGGACAACACCCCTGTGGACAACCCTGTGACCAATGCAGGAGCCACGCTGGGCCGGGTGTTGTTTTATGACAAACGTCTAAGCATAAACGACACCGTTTCATGCTCATCCTGCCATGAGCAGGCCAGAGGGTTTTCGGATCCTGATATACTTAGCAGTGGCTTTGAAGGCGGTTTCACCAGACGGCATTCCATGGGGCTCGCCAATGCCCGGTTTTATGGGCCAGAAGCCTTTTTCTGGGATGAACGTGCCCCCACTTTAGAACACCAGGTTCTGATGCCGATTCAGGACGGCGTTGAAATGGGTATGACTTTGGATGTGTTATTGCCAAAACTGCAGGCGGTGGATTTCTATCCGGCTCTTTTCACCAATGCGTTTGGTGATTCGACCATTACCTCGGACCGGATTTCCAAGGCGCTGGCGCAATTCGTTCGCTCGCTGATCTCGGTAAACTCTAAATTCGATCAGGCTTATTACAATGGCACGGTTGACAACCCTGACTTTGCCGGCACCTTGACCAGTCAGGAACTTGAAGGCCTTAATTTGTTCACACCGGCGCAAGGATCAGGTATGTCCTCACTGCGTTGTGCGGCTTGCCATGCCACCACGGCACAAACCCTGGATGCGGCACAGAATAACGGCCTGGATGCCAATACCGATTCGGACCAGGGCGCCGGAGGCGGCACGTTCAAGGCACCTTCATTGCGTAATATTGCCGTCCGTGGCCCCTATATGCATGACGGACGTTTTGCTACCCTGGAAGAAGTAATCGAGTTTTATAATTCAGGGGTGCAGGACCACCCCAATCTGTCACCAAGACTCCGTGATGGCGGACCGAACGGCGATGTGCGGCGGTTGAATCTTTCCTCTGAGCAAAAGGCGGCTTTGCTCGCTTTCCTGAACACACTGACGGATGAAGGGTTTTTGACCGATACCCGCTTTGCCGATCCGTTCAATAAACGCTAAATCGAAAAGCGCTTCCGCCTGCACGGGACTGGAATTGTGGCAAGCCGAGACATGGATAATGTGCCTTGGCTTGCCCGTGACCGCTCAAATATTGTCTATGGTTTTTTGATAAAATGCGCGCAGCAGTAAAAGCAATGCGCTTCGCCGTTTTCATTCAAATCGTAATAAACCTTTGGGTGCCCCAGTACGCCGCCGCCGCCATCGCAGGACACACGGTCAGTTTCAACATAAAGTATTTTGTGTGGCGGCAGTGTCGTTTTTTCATTCGCTGGCGTTGAATGTGATGACATTGGCGCTCTCCTGCATTGCTGTTTGCTCTTGGGACGCATACTTATGGAGCACACCCGCAACGTCAACGCGCAAGACGCAGGAAAATACCGTGAGTTTTATCAACATCGCCCCCGACCTGGCACTAGAGGCCATTGATCTGCGTAAAACCTACCAAGGAAGGCGCCACACAGCCCCCATGGAGGCCCTAAAGGGGATCAATTTGCAAATTCCGCGCGGTTCCATTTTTGGACTTCTTGGCCCCAATGGGGCGGGCAAGTCTACGATGATCAATATTTTTGCCGGCCTGACCAGAAAGACATCCGGCAAGGGCAGTATTTGGGGTTTTGACATTGATGAGGCCCCGCGCCAGGCGCGCGCCGCGATCGGCGTTGTACCCCAGGAAATCAATATGGACCCGTTTTTCTCACCGCTGGAAAGTCTGGAGTTTCAGGCCGGGTTTTATGGGGTGCCCAAGCGGGAGCGCCGCTCTATGGAAATTCTCGATGCCATGGGCCTGGCTGACAAGGCCAATGCCTATGTGCGCGAGCTATCCGGCGGTATGAAACGTCGCTTGCTGATCGCCAAGGCACTGGTGCATAATCCGCCGGTACTGGTGCTGGATGAGCCAACCGCCGGCGTGGATATAGAACTGCGCCGTCAGCTATGGGATTATGTGCGCGATCTGCATTCTCGCGGTTCAACCATTATCCTGACTACCCATTATCTGGAAGAAGCCCAGGAATTATGCGACCAGATTGCCATCATTAATCATGGGGAAGTGGTCGCCTGCGAGCGTAAGGATGACTTGCTCAAACGCATGGATCATAAAACCCTGGTGATTGAACCGGTTGAACCCCTCTTTGCAATTCCTGCCAATCTTGATGCTTATGATGCCGAATTACGTGAAGATGGGGCGCTGGCCATTACCTACCGGTTTGGGCACCAATCTGTTGCCGAACTGATCGAACAGGTGCGCGCCGCCAACATTCGCATCAATGATCTGCAAACCAAAGAGCCGGACCTTGAAGACGTGTTCCTTGCCCTCACCAATGACAAGGAAAGCACCGCTGCTTAATCAATATCTACAGCGAAAAGCGCTTGAGGTGCCTGGCGTGCCGCGCTACACCAACGCGCGTTTCAGGCATACCAGCCTGGCATGTTCTATAACAAAGATCGGGCACCCGTAGCTCAGCTGGATAGAGCGCTGCCCTCCGAAGGCAGAGGTCACAGGTTCGAATCCTGTCGGGTGCACCAGTTATTTCTGAGCTACTCCCCAATGGTTGGACAGTTTCTGGCGTAAATTAAGCTACTTTTTGCTCCTGCTGATCAGGGTTTGTTGTTTCAAGTTTCTTCCAGTAGACCACGGCAGGTGGTTTTCCAGCAAGGGCAGAATGTGGACGCT
>JAJFFP010000067.1 GCA_021776595.1 Robiginitomaculum sp.
CCGAAGGGCGAGAGTTCTTTTTCGCTTTGCCCTTCGGGCGTTCTGTTCGCAAAAGGTCCACCGGACCTTTTGTCGGGCTAGCCCGATAAACGAAATATCACCGTCAAAAGGCCTTGAAAATACACCATATTTCCTGCGCCCTTTTTCCTGTAAAACCCTTAACCTTGGCAAAAAACCTCTCCTCGTGAAATCAATCATCTGAATGAGTCTGGACCCTAGACCAACAATGGAACACGCACCAATCAAATGGATGTGAGCGCTTTTACGATCCGGTAATTTCGCGCATCAGGAAAATAGCATCAACGCGCCAGATTGCGTAACACGTAATGCAAGATGCCGCCATTATGAAAATATTCCATCTCATCATCGGTATCAATGCGCACTAGGGCTTCAAACATGGTGTCCTTGCCACCAGCATGGGTAACATTCACCGAAACGCGCGATTGAGGGCTGATGGTATCCAAGCCGGAAATGGAGATGGTTTCATCGCCAGTAAGGCCCAGGCTTTCACGACTGGAACCATCGACAAATTGTAATGGCAACACACCCATGCCGATCAGGTTAGAGCGGTGAATACGTTCAAAACTCTCCACAATGACGGCACGAACGCCGAGCAAACGCGTGCCCTTGGCAGCCCAGTCCCGCGACGAGCCAGTGCCATATTCCTTGCCCGCAATGACCACCAACGGGACCCCTTCTTTCATATATTCCATAGCCGCATCATAAATCGGCTCAACCTTGCCATCGGGGAAATGCTTGCTCATCCCTCCCACAATGCCGTCCAGCATCAGATTACGAATACGGATATTGGCAAACGTGCCGCGCATCATCACATTATGATTGCCCCGACGTGAGCCATAGGAGTTAAACTCACTGGGCGGCACCTGATGGGCGCGCAAGTATTCACCGGCCGGACTGTCGGCTTTGATGGCACCAGCCGGGCTAATGTGGTCGGTGGTAATACTGTCCCCGAAAAGGCCTAGAATACGGGCATCTTTAATATCCTTGACCGGGGCTATATCCATGGTCATACCATCAAAAAACGGGGGATTCTGAATATAGGTGGAGGACGGGTTCCAGTCATACGTCTGCCCGCCACTCACCTTGATCTTCTGCCAGTGCTCATCGCCCTTAAAGACGTCCGCATAGCGTTTGGCGAACATTTCCGGCGTTACGCTATCACGCACGGTTTGTGCAATTTCATGGGTGCTGGGCCAGATGTCACGCAGGTAAACCGGATTTCCCTCATGGTCCTCGCCCAGCGGATCCTTGGTAATATCCACTTTCAGCGAGCCGGCAATGGCATAGGCAACCACCAAAGGCGGCGAAGCCAGATAGTTCGCCTTGATGTCTGGACCAATGCGACCTTCAAAATTACGATTGCCCGAAAGCACAGAACAGGAAACCAGATCGCCTTCCTTGATCGCCTGGGCAAAATGGTCCGGCAATGGCCCGGAATTGCCGATACAGGTGGTGCAACCATACCCCACCAGATTAAAGCCAAGAGCGTCCAGATCGTCTTGCAGGCCAGCTTTTTCCAGATAGTCTGTCACCACTTGCGAACCAGGAGCCAAAGAGGTTTTCACCCAGGGCTTGACCTTCAGTCCTTTTTTCACGGCATTGCGCGCCAATAAACCCGCCCCCAGCATCACCGAAGGGTTGGAGGTATTGGTGCAGGAGGTAATCGCGGCGATAAATATGTCACCATGGGTGACACTGAAATCATGGCCATCAATGGCAACTTTGCGGCCCATATCATCAGCTTTGTCAAATACCTCATCCATGGCCTTAACAAAAGCGCTGGCGGCATTAGGCAACTCAATTCGGTCCTGTGGACGCTTTGGCCCGGCGATGGAGGGTCTCACATCTGCCAGATCCAGGGTCAGGGTTGCGGAATAGGAAGGCTCATGTCCGGCTTCACGCCACATGCCCTGCTTTTTCGCATAGGCTTCGACCAGCGCAATCCGGTCTGCATCGCGGCCCGTGGCTTTCAAGTAGGTGATGGTGTCGTTATCAATGGGGAAAAATCCACACGTTGCCCCGTATTCCGGGGCCATATTGGACAAGGTGGCCTGATCTTCCAGTGACAAATGATCCAGCCCATCGCCGTAAAACTCAACAAATTTACCAACTACCCCGTGCTCACGCAGCATTTGCACCACGGTCAGAACCAGATCGGTGGCCGTGGCACCTTCAATCATCGCCCCGTGCAATTTCAAGCCCACCACATCGGGGATCAGCATGGAGATCGGCTGGCCCAGCATGGCCGCTTCGGCTTCAATGCCGCCCACGCCCCAGCCCAGCGCCGATAACCCATTGATCATGGTGGTGTGACTGTCTGTGCCGACCAGCGTATCGGGGTAGGCCAGCATTTCTCCGTCCTCATCACTGGTCCAGACGGTTTGCGCCAGATATTCCAGATTGACCTGGTGGCAAATCCCTGCCCCCGGTGGCACAGCACGAAAATTTGTAAAAGCGGTCGAGCCCCAGCGCAAAAACGCATAACGCTCCTGATTGCGCTCAAACTCACGGGTCACATTCTTAGCAAAGCTGTCCGAGTGGCCAAAATTATCCACCATCACCGAGTGATCGATGACCAGATCTACCGGCACTTGCGGGTTGATCACCTGGGCATTTGCACCAAGATCAACCACGGCATCGCGCATAGCCGCCAGATCAACCACCGCCGGGACACCGGTAAAGTCCTGAAGAAGAACGCGGGCCGGGCGAAAGGCAATTTCATGATCTGACGAGTGATTTTCCAGCCATTTTGCCATAGCCTCAATATCGGTGCGGGTTACACTGCTACCGTCTTCAAAACGAAGCAAATTCTCCAGCAGTACCTTGAGTGAAAACGGCAGGGATGAAATGCCATCAAGACCATTCTTTTGCGCCTCTGACAGATCGAAATACGTATAACTCTTACCATTTACATCAAGAGTGCGGCGGCAATTGAAACTGTCGAGAGAAGCCATGGGGAATATCCTTTTTTTATTTTTAAGAGCGCTGATAATGAGGAGAACGCCAGCGTTTCAAAGAATCTGATAACGCTTTATATCGCATACACAATCCACAACGTCCATTATCCGGGCTGGTTTTCATTCGGGTTTAGGGTTACATAGAAATACGGTTTTTTGAGAGAAAATTATGCGTAGATTATTGATTATTATACCCGTGCTTATTCTGGTTTCATTGTTTGCGCTTTTTGGGGTAATGATCCTGCGCGGCGATAAAAAACCAGAGGTTTCCCGCATGGTTGGCCAGCGCGCGGCTTCTTTCTCGCTGGCACCGTTGGAAGGCAACAAACCGGTTTCGCTGGCCGACTATCGCGGGCAGTTTGTGGTGGTAAACTTTTTTGCTTCCTGGTGCGCGCCCTGCCGGGTGGAGCACCCCATGCTGATGCAAATGGCCAAAGATGGCATCACCATTATTGGTATCAATTACAAGGATAAACCGGAGCCTGCCCGCGTCTTTCTGGAAGAGATGGGCAATCCCTTTGCCGCCATAGGGCAGGACAGTAATGGCCGCACCGGCATTAATTATGGCATTACCGGAGTGCCGGAAACCTTTGTCATATCAGCCGATGGAACCGTGCTTGCCCATTGGGCCAGCCCGATTAACCGCAATGTTCTGGAAAAAAAGATTTTGCCCGCTCTGAAACCACAGGTGGCAGGCGATTAACCTTGCGATAAGGCCTTTAAGATTATGGTTAATCCGGATTAACCATTAGGGTGCCAGAAGGGCAGCCTGGCAATGACAAGAAAGTCCTATGAAAGTTACTGGCCAGTCATCATTGATCGCCGCCCAGCAATTGGGTGTTCAACGTAGCAACGCTGAAGCCAAAGCCGCTTCGGCAGCGTTTTTTGCCGAGCTGCGCAAAGCCTCGCCCGCCACAGAGCAAAAAGTTACGGTTGCACCAGCCACAGAGCCAGGCTCAACTTCGGTCAATCGCATTGCCTCCATGCGCGAAGCTCCCTTGCGCACCGCGCAGAGCGGTGCGCCACTGCCGCCGGGATCCTTGCTTAATATCGTGGTCTAACCGGCGTCTTCGCTCTTTTCTTCGTGTATATATTTGAGCATGAGCGGCATATTGGCAAAAGCAAAACCAAAGGTCAGCGGCAACAGGCCAAACACCTTGAAATTGACCCAGGCGCTTTCCGAAAAATTACGCCAGATCACCTCGTTGAGTATTGCCAGTGCCACAAAAAAACCGGCCCAGCGCCAGGTCAGCACCCGCCAAACCGCATCCGGCATATGAAAAGCACCATCAAATACGACTTTGAGATAATACTGGCCAAAAGCCGCTCCGCCGCCCAGCGCCAGTGCAAACAACAGGTAAATCGCCGTGGGCTTCATCTTGATGAATGTTGAATCTTTGAAATAAAGGGTCAGCCCACCAAAAAAGAGCACCAGCACCAGCGTGATCACCGGCATAATACGCAGGCGCTTTTCACTAAACCAGCCAAGCCCAAGCGCCAGAACCGTTGCGCCCATAAAAAGCCCGGTAGCCCAGAAAATGCCGGCAAATTTATAGGCTGCAAAGAAAATAACCAGCGGCCCCATATCCAGCAAAAGGCGATTGTTTTTCATATTATTCTTCCTCTAACCCGGCGATGGCACCGGCGAAACCCTCTGCGTCAAAATCCTGTAAATCATCAATGCCCTCGCCGACCCCGATATAGTGGATCGGCAGTTTGAACTTGTCAGATACCGCCACCAAAACGCCACCCTTGGCGGTGCCATCCAGCTTGGTCATGACCAGGCCGGTTACGCCGCCCGCCTCAAGAAATGCCTCGGCCTGGGAAAGCGCGTTTTGCCCTACGGTGGCATCCAGCACTAAAATCACATGATGCGGTGCGGTTTCATCCTGCTTTTTGATAACGCGGATAATCTTGCGCAATTCCTCCATCAGTTCTTTTTTGTTTTGCAGGCGCCCGGCAGTATCCATCAGCACCACGTCAACGTTTTCTCTTTTGGCTTGGCTAAGCGCATCATAAGCCAGTCCAGCGGCATCCGCCCCGATTTCGCGGGCAATCACCGGCGTCTTTGTGCGTGTTCCCCAAACTTTTAATTGCTCAATAGCCGCCGCCCGAAAAGTATCACCCGCTACCATCAGTGTATTTTTGCCTTCGGCTTTTAATTTTGCGGCGATTTTACCAAGCGTGGTGGTTTTGCCCGATCCATTCACCCCGACAAACAGCACTACTTGCGGCGTTGGTCCCGCTTTCAGGTCCAGATTCTTTTGCAAGGGGTGCAAATCATCGGCGATCAGGCTGGCCAGCGCCTCGCGCACTTCGCGTTCATCAATGTCCTTATCGAACCGGTCTTTGGCAAGCGCTTCACCAAACCGCATGGCCAGCGGTGTGCCAAGGTCCGATGTAACCAGCAGGTCTTCCAACGCCTCCAGCGTGTCCGCATCCAGCTTACGCTTGGTAAAGATAGCCGTCATGCCTTCGCTAAGGCGTGATGAAGATCGCTTCAAACCAGTGGAAAACCGCGCAAAAACATTTGACTTTTTAGACTTGGGCGCTTCGGCCTTTGCTGCGCTTTTCACCTCTTCAACCTGCTGAATTGAAGGGCTCTGCGAAGGGTTTTGCTCTGGCTCTGGCTCTGGCTCTGGCTCTGGCTCTGGCTCTGGCTCTGGCTCTGGCTCTGGCTCTGGCTCTGGCTCTGGCTCTGGCTCTGGCTCTGGCTCTGGCTCTGGCTCTGGCTCTGGCTC
>JAJFFP010000068.1 GCA_021776595.1 Robiginitomaculum sp.
TGATATTTCCTGCACACCCGAAGAGGCGCGTGCGTTTCTAGGCCTGCCAGACGTGCGGGCCATTAACAAAACCCTGACCGAAGAAATGGGCAAAAGGATGAAAAAGAATATGGACGAGCTTTCGCCTGATGCGCTGATGAATCAATGGATGTCAGTTGGTGGCAAAATGGGTGAGCAATTTATGAACCTTATGGGCGGCATGGCGACGGGCGAAACCAATAAAAAGCCGTGAACCATCAAAGAGAAACTATATATGCACTGGCAACGCCGCCAGGCCGGTCCGGTTTGGCTGTGATACGAATTAGCGGTGGCCGTGCCAATGCTATTCTTTCCCGCCTGACCCAAGGCAAAGCTGTGCCAGCAAGGCAGGTTGTTTTAAGCAACCTTTATGGCGGTCAATCAGCAAAACCCTTTGATCAGGCTATTATTATACGATTTGAGGGCCCCGCCAGTTATACTGGCGAAGATGTGGTGGAGCTTCACCTTCACGGGGGCCCGGCCATTGTCGAGGTTGCAATGTCTGCACTTTCAGAACAGGGGGCGGTACCGGCAGAGGCCGGAGAGTTTACCAAACGAGCGTTTGAAAACAACAAGTTGGATTTGTTACAGGCCGAGGCTGTGGCGGATTTAATCGATGCGCAAACCATGGGCCAATTAGAACAGGCACAGCGTCAATTACGCGGCGAGCTGGGTGATGTATATAAAAAATGGCGTGAGAATTTGATCTTGATACGCGCGCAAATCGAGGCCTGCATTGACTTTCCGGAAGAAGAAGATGTCATTGAAAGCGCACTTCATGCGCTGGAACCAAAAGTCGCCACCCTGATTTCTGCCGTGGATGCCCATATGCAGGGCGCACACCGGGGAGAACGGATAAGAGCGGGGCTGAAAATTGCCTTGCTCGGCCCGGTCAATGCTGGAAAATCAACGTTGCTGAACCGGCTGGCAGGAGAAGAGGCGGCGATTGTTTCTGACCTGCCTGGCACCACCAGGGATATTGTTAAAATTAACCTGGTCTTGGGCGGGTTTCTGGTTGAACTTGCCGATACCGCAGGTCTGCGTAAAACTACACAACACATTGAAATAGAGGGAATAAAAAGAGCAAAGCAAGCGGCGGAAGATGCCGATATTCGTGTGCTTGTGCTGGATATGGCCAACCAGTCAGAAGATTTGAGTGAGGTGATGTCGCTGGTGCGAGATGGAGATTTTATCGTTTTTAATAAGAGCGACCTTGCGGGGCGAAGCGTCAATATAGGACCGCAGGGCCAGATACAAACATTTACCGTTTCGGCAAAAACGGGAGGGGGCATTAAGGCCTTGCTCTCGGCGATTGAAAGAAAAGTTTGCAAAATGCTGGGTGAGCAGGAAAGCCCAAGCCTGTCCAGGGCCCGCCACCGCCAAGCGGTACTAAGAACGCGCGATGCGTTGCAATGCGCCATGGGGTTATTGGTCGGCAGCCCGGAATTGGCCGGGGAGCATTTGCGCGAGGCCAACGCCGCGCTTGGCCAAATCACAGGCGAAGCCGGAGCAGAAGAGGTGCTTGGGAAAATTTTTAGCGCGTTTTGTATCGGCAAGTGACGCCACAAGTGTGTTTCACGTGAAACATTGGTGCTCTGTCCTGATCAGAAGATTCGACATTTTTTGATGACCGGGCTATGCAGCGCAGCTAACAGGGCGGATAAAATGCGCAATTATCAAACAACATATGACGTCATTGTCATTGGCGGCGGCCATGCTGGTTGTGAAGCGGCGGCTGTGGCGGCGCGGATGGGCGCAAATGTGTTGCTGATCAGCCCAAGCCGGGATGATTTTGGCCAAATGTCCTGCAATCCGGCAATTGGCGGGATTGGAAAGGGCCACCTGGTTCGTGAAATAGACGCGCTGGATGGTCTAATGGGCCGTGCGGCGGACGCATCAGGCATTCAATTTCGTCTGTTAAACCGCAGCAAGGGCCCCGCCGTGCAGGGGCCGCGCACGCAATCAGACCGTGCTCTTTATCAACGCGCGATGGCCGACCTTATCGAAGGGCAGGACGGTCTTACAGTTTGTGAAGATCGGGTAGAAGATATCGAAATTATAGACGGCGCGGTAAAGGGGGTGCTTTGTGCCGGTGGTGAAAGGCACCTTTGTTTGTCCTGTGTCTTAACTACAGGCACGTTTTTAAACGGAGTGATTCATTGCGGCGCCGAACAAAAGGCCGCAGGGCGTTTTGGCGAAGCGCCGTCTATAGGGCTTGCCAAAACCCTGGGCAGGCTTGGTTTACCCATGGGGCGGCTTAAAACCGGCACACCAGCCAGATTGATAAAAGACAGCATTAATTGGGAATCGCTGGAAATGCAGGCAGCCGATTCCGAGCCGGTTCCCCTGTCTTTCATGACGGATAAAATCACGGTGCCGCAAATTTCCTGTGCAATTTCCTGGACCAACACAAAAACCCACGACATCATTTTACAAAACCTGTCTCAATCCGCCGTGGGCGCGGGGAATATATCCGGAGCAGGGCCGCGTTATTGCCCCTCTATTGAGGATAAAGTTACCCGCTTTGCCGACAAGGCAGGCCATCAGGTTTTTTTAGAGCCAGAGGGGCTAAACAGCCCGCTTGTCTACCCAAATGGCATTTCAACCTCGCTACCAGCCAGAGTGCAAGATGCTTTTTTGCGAACCATGACCGGACTGGAAAGTGTGAAAGTGCACCGCTATGGCTATGCCATTGAATATGATTATGTGGATCCAAGGGCTTTACGGGCAAGCCTGCAGGTAAAGTCTGTTAAAGGGCTTTATCTGGCCGGGCAAATCAATGGTACCACCGGCTATGAAGAGGCGGCAGCGCAAGGCCTGCTCGCCGGGATCAATGCGGCGCGCGCTGCAGGAGGTCTGCCGGCTTTTGTGCCGGATCGCAGCGATGCCTATCTTGGCGTAATGGTGGACGATTTGACCAGCCACGGAGTGAGCGAGCCTTACCGCATGTATACTTCCCGCGCCGAATATCGTCTGAGCCTGAGGGCAGATAATGCGGATCAGCGCTTAACGCCAATGGGGCTTGAGTTGGGCTGTGTTGGCAAAGAAAGAAAATCTGCTTTTAGCGCCAAAACGAAAGCCCTGAATAGCGCCATGGTGCTATGCGCAAACTGCAGCAAAACGCCGCAGGCGCTGGAGGCGGAGGGTATAAAGGTCAACCATGACGGAGTGCGCCGAACGCCATTGGATATTTTGGCCTATCCCGACAAAGGCTGGCCTGATGTGGTTCGTGCCTGGCCGGAATTGTCCAATATTGACGACAAAACCGCAAAGCAACTTGGCATTGATGCCCGCTATGCCGGCTATCTGGAACGCCAGCAAAGGGATGTGAAGCGATTCAAGCGTGAAGAACACCTGCGACTTCCTGAAGGGCTGGATTATAAAGCCGTCTCCGGTTTATCCAACGAAGCGCGGGAAAAGCTGCTTAAAGCGCAACCGGAAACTCTAGGGCAGGCGGGCAGGCTGGAGGGGGTGTCCCCCGGCGCGCTGGCGCTTCTGTCTCACTATATAAAACGCCAGTCTTTGCAAAAAAGCGCATGATGGAGCAATTGGGCCGCGCGGCATTTGTAAAAGAGCTCAATGTTTCACGTGAAACATTGGCGCGGTTTGATATATGGCAAAAGCTGTTGGAAAAATGGTCAAAGAAAATAAATCTGGTGGCACCCGGCACCTTGCAGGGCTTCTGGACCCGCCATGCGCTGGATAGCGCGCAATTGGCAGCGCTCGTGCCCGATTCTGCAAAGCTCGGTCTGGACCTGGGCTCAGGCGCTGGCTTTCCGGGACTGGCAATCGCGATTATGCGGATGCAAACGGTGCCAATTCATATGCACCTTGTTGAATCAAACGCCAAAAAAGCCGCCTTTTTAAGGGTGTGTGCGCAAGAAACAAACGCGCCGATCACCGTGATATGTGAGCGTATTGAAGCGGTGCCGCCAAAGGCCTATGATGTCATTACGGCCAGAGCGTTAGCGCCATTGCCAAAATTATTACAATTAAGCGATCCTTTTGCCGACGAAAAAACGCTTCGCCTGTTCCCAAAGGGTGCTGAAGTGCAAAAAGAAATTGATGCGTCCCGTCGGAATTGGACACTGGAAGTTCAATCTATACCAAGCATAACTGAAAGCCGTGCCACCATATTGGAAATCAGAAAGGCCAGCCGTGTCTGATACCGTTAAAGCCACCCGTGTTCTTGCGATTGCCAACCAAAAAGGCGGCGTGGGTAAAACCACAACCACCATTAACCTGGCTACGGCGCTTAGTGCGATCGGAAAAAAGACTCTGATATTGGATATTGACCCTCAAGGTAACGCCTCAACGGGTCTTGGTGTTGGTCACGAGGAACGCCACATCACCACCTATGATGTGCTGGTTCGGCAGGTGCCGTTGCAAAAAGCAGTTGTGCACACAAAGGTTCCGGGATTACACATTGCGCCGGCAGAGGCGGACCTTGCCGGTGCGGAGTTGGAGCTGGCCAGTGTTGCCCGCCGCTCGCACCGCTTAAAAGACGCGCTGGTAGAATTAAAAAAAAGCGCTGAATATGAATACGTCTTGATTGATTGTCCGCCATCACTAAACCTGGTCACGGTAAACGCATTAACGGCCGCTGACGCCTTACTGGTGCCGTTGCAGTGCGAGTTTTTTGCACTGGAAGGCCTAAGTCAGCTCCTGCGAACCGTAGATCTGGTCAGAAGCAATTTGAACCCTGCGCTTGAGATACAGGGTTTGGTGCTGACCATGTATGATCCACGGAATAATTTATCCAAACAGGTCTCAGATGATGTGCGTGCCCACTTTGGTGATAAGGTTTATGAAACGGTAATACCGCGCAATGTGCGTGTATCCGAAGCGCCATCTTATGGAAAGCCGGCGCTGATTTACGATCATATGTGCGCAGGCAGCAAAGCCTACATGCGCCTGGCCAGTGAAGTTATTAAACGGGAAAACGAGGTGAGGGTATTATGAGCGAAACGCCAAAAGGACAAAGGTTGGGTCGCGGCCTTTCGGCTTTGTTGGGAGAAACGGAAAGAGCTGATATTCTAACGCCGTCACTGAATACTAACAATATGGTTCCCATAGAGCAGTTAAGTCGAAATCCGGACCAGCCACGTCGGCGTTTCGACGATAAAGACCTGGATGAACTGGGTCGCTCGATTGCGGAAAAGGGAATATTACAGCCAATTATTGTGCGCCCCATTCCCGGCGGTGATGGTTATCAGATTGTTGCTGGCGAACGGCGCTGGAGAGCCGCGCAACGCGCAGGTCTGCACGAGGTTCCGGTGGTGGTGCGCGACCTTTCCGACCGCGAGGTGATGGAAATTGCGCTCATTGAAAATATTCAGCGCATGGACCTTGACCCGATAGAAGAAGCCAGGGGCTTTCAGGTTCTGGCCAAGCAATTTAACCACACGCAGGAAGATATTGCCAACACCATCGGTAAAAGCCGGGCCGCAATTGCCAATGCCATCCGCTTGTTGTTATTGCCGGAGCCGGTTCAGGAGCTGATCAGCACCGGGGGCCTAAGCGCCGGGCACGGACGAGCTTTAATCAATACACCAAACCCGGAAGCATTGGCTGAAAAAGTGGTGAAGCAGGGGCTTAATGTGCGCCAAACTGAAGCGTTAGCCCGTCAGACAGGTGAGTCTCTGGAAACCAAAAGCCAGGTTGAAAAAGCCAAAATCGGTAAAGACACAGACACGCTTGCCCTTGAAGACGACCTGACCCGGCATTTGGGCCTGGCAGTGAGCGTCTCAACACGGGCGAGCGGGGCAGGCAGCCTGCAGGTTAGCTTCAAAACCCTTGAACAACTGGATGATCTTTGCCGACGCTTGACACGGGATTAGGCCAAAAATCCTGGGCCACATGCCCATAAGTTGTTTATAACACTGGTTTTAGCGCCATAATTTTGATGATCAGGCGCGCCAGTAAGTTTTCCGGCATAGCGCCGCTACGCTTCATTTGTATTTCTGTGTGCAGACAGTGTTTTCCAATCAATGTCAGGGTCTTGAGAGGCCATTCATTTAATTGCGCGGAAAACCGGGCCTGGCGGGCGAAAAAAACCGGCGGGCGCAAGCTGGCCATGGCCGCCTTCACATCACCACGGTTCTCGCTTATGGCTTTGGCCTCATAAAGGCGTAAAACATGCCTTTGCAAGGCACGCAATAGCGCAATGGGTGATTGTCCGGCCAGAACAGCATGGCCCAGAAGGCGGTCTGCCTGTGCCGCATCACCATCGGCTACGGCGAGGGCAAAGGCGTCAAGATTACTATCACCGGCATCGGTAATAATGGCATTAATATCATTAACACCAATGGTTCCGCCTTTATTGTTTAAGGCGTAAAGAACCAGTTTTTCTATTTCACTGCGCGCGATCGCCCGATCTGCGGGCAGACGTTCAACCAGATGCTCCAGCGCGCCTTGATCAAAGTTAAGGGCGTTGGATTTGGCCTCATCCAGGGCAAGCTGGCGTAAATCGCCAGGTCCGGGCGCATAACAGGCAATAGCAACGGCAAGGTGGTTTTCTTGCTCAACGGTTTTACGTAATTGCGAACGCGGGCTTAAATCACCGGCCTCAATAAGCAAAAGTGCGGCGGGAACAAGCGCTTTTTCCGAAAGAGAAGACAGCAAGCCTTTTACAGCCTTGGCCGACTGATCGGCACTGGTTTTCAAACGGACAATGCGCTCTCCACCGCCAAGCGATTGTGCACAAATACTGTCTTGCAATAAGGCGTTATCGCTTTTCAGGTCAGCCGCATTTAGCAAGGTTTGTGAAAAAGGCCCTGCGACTTCTCCCAGATGCGCTGCCTCTATTGCATCGGCGCGCTCACGGACCAGACCGTGATCCGGGCCATAAATCAGGACAACGTGAATGGCCGGATCCGGCGCCTGCAAAAACCGACGTATTCTGGCGGCGGAGAGCTTCAATTGTTTTCAGAATTACCGGCAAAAAACACAGCCAGATCATTCAGCACTTTTTCAGCCAATAATTGCGCCGCAATTTCTTCGGCGCGCCGTTCGGCAGCAAGGGCACCATAAGGCTGGTCCGGTTCATCAAAAGCGGATGAGCTTTGGGCGTTGCCACGATAGGCAATTTTACCATTTTTATCACGGACCACAAAACGCGCCCTCATGGTCAGACGCGCGCGGGTGGAGACATTATCAATACGAACACCGATGGCCGTGCTGGTTTTGTTAAGGGAGGTTTCAAGCACATAGGCACCAGACTGGCCGGTATTTATGCCGCCGCGCTCTTGCAGGGCCTGAGAAAATAAAAAGCCGACCCGGCCCTCTATAGGGCTGGCGCTAATTTGTTCAAAACCCTGACGAACGCCTGTGTTTTGTGCATATAGCGGTTCGAACCCGGCACAGGCAGACAGTATTAAAAGCAAGCCGATAGGTAAGCTATATCTCAAAGAAATCATATCAATTGGCCACTATGTTGACGATGCGATCTGGCACCACAATTACTTTTCTGACCGTAAGGCCATCCAGCGCACGCACAGCCCCCTCATTAGCAAGGGCCAGGTTTTGTGCCACTTCCCTGGAAATGCCGGGAGGGGCAGAAAACTCACCCCGGCGTTTTCCGTTTATCTGCACAGGAATGATTATCGCATCATCCTCTACAAGAGAAGGTAAAAATTCCGGCCAGGGTGTATTGGCAACAAGGTCACTGCCTCCCAGTGCCTCCCAGCAGGTCTCGGCAAGGTGGGGCGCAAAAGGTGCAAGTAATTGAGAAAACACACGCATTACCGGGCGCAAATCAACACTTTCTGGTGCTTTGCGGATACCATTCAGTAAATCATATAGCCGTGCTATGGCCCGGTTAAAACGAAAGCCCTCAATATCTTCGCCTACCGCTTTGATGGTTTTATGGCAAAGGCGCTCCAGCGTCCCACTTTTTTGTTTCGCGCCATCACGCCCTGCCGCCATACAGGCACAAGCCCAAACCCTTTGTACAAAGCGGTTGGCACCCTCAACACCGGCGGTGGTCCACTCCACATCACGCTCAGGCGGCGAATCTGACAAGACAAACCAACGTGCAACATCGGCCCCATAAAGGGCAATAATATCCTTTGGATCAACGGTATTGCGTTTGGATTTAGACATTTTTTCAATGGCACCGGCAGCAACCGGGCTTCCGGTGTCGCGCTCAACCCATTGGTGACCCTTATACTCAACTTCCTGGGGGGAGAGCCAGTTACCATTTTTGTTTTTATAGGTCTGATGCGTGACCATGCCTTGGGTAAAAAGCCCGGAAAAAGGCTCTTTGCCTTGCATTTCAAGAAGGCCGCAGTCAATCATGGCGCGGGTAAAAAAACGGGCATAAAGAAGGTGTAATACCGCATGTTCCACACCGCCAATATACTGATCAACCGGTAAAAAGTATTTTGATGCTTCAGATTCTACCGGGACACCGGCATGTGGCGAGCAAAACCGGGCAAAATACCAGGACGAATCCACAAAAGTATCCAGCGTATCGGTTTCGCGCACAGCGGCCGCGCCGCATGATGGACATGAGGTGTTTTTCCAGTCCTCTGCGCGCTCTAGCGGATTACCGGGTTGGTCAAAAGTTACGTCATCGGGGAGTTTGACCGGCAGGCTTTCTTCTGGCACGGGCACCACGCCACATTTTTTGCAATGCACAAACGGGATGGGACAGCCCCAATAGCGCTGACGCGAGACGCCCCAGTCTCGCAAACGATAATGTACCGTGCGCTTTCCGCATCCAGCAGCTTCAATACTTTCTGAAGCGGCAACGATGGCTTCTTTCGTTTTTAGGCCGTTCAAAAACCCGGAATTGATCAAAACGCCTTCACCGGTGTAGGCGGTATCGTCAATTACGGCCTGTTCGGCTGTCTTATCGGGCGGGCATACGACAGGAATTACCGGAAGGTCGTATTTTCGGGCAAAGTCCAGGTCACGTTGGTCGCCTGCCGGGCAGCCGAAAATTGCACCAGTGCCATAACCCATTAGCACAAAATTGGCGGTCCAAACAGGCAGTGTATGCCCTTCTATGAACGGGTGTTTGACCCGTAAACCCGTATCTAAACCTTCTTTTTCTGCCCGTTCCAGCGCCTCTTCAGTGGTGCCCATACGTGCACATTTTTCAGCAAAGGCATTAAGTTCCGGACGGTTTTGGCTTAAATGCTGTATCAGCGGATGGTCCGGCGCCAAAGCCAGAAAGCTGGCACCAAAAAGTGTATCCGGCCGGGTTGTGTAAACGTCTATATTATCTAAGCCGGCATAAGAAGCTTCTTCAGCAAACGAAAAATGAAGCTGCAGCCCTTCAGAGCGACCAATCCAGTTCGCCTGCATGGTTTTGACTTTTTCCGGCCATCGTTCCAGTGCGTTCAGGCCATCAAGAAGGTCTTCGGCGTAATCAGTAATTTTGAAAAACCACTGGGTCAGCTTACGCGTTTCCACCAGCGCGTTTGACCGCCAGCCGCGCCCATCGATGACCTGTTCATTGGCCAGAACCGTCTGGTCCACCGGGTCCCAATTTACCTTAGAAGATTTGCGATAAACCAGCCCGGCTTTCCAGAAAGCCAGAAAAATTCTTTGCTGCTGTCCGTAATATTCAGGGTCACAGGTGGCAAATTCCCGATCCCAGTCAAGCGCAAAGCCAAGGCGTTGCATTTGTTCGCGCATGGCCGCAATGTTTTCATACGTCCATGATTTTGGATGGGTATTGTTGGCCATGGCGGCGTTTTCAGCAGGCATACCAAAGGCATCCCAGCCCATGGGGTGCAAAACGGAAAAGCCATTGGCTAGCCTGTATCGGGCAATGACATCGCCCATGGCATAATTGCGCACATGCCCCATATGTATCCGCCCCGATGGGTAGGGAAACATTTCCAGCACATAGGCTTTTTTCTTGGAGCGATCGTTCAGATCAGCCTTGAATATACCGCTTTGGGTCCAGGCCGCCTGCCACTTTTTCTCATTGGAAGAATGATTGTAACGGGTCATAATAAACCATGTGTCTCAATAGATTTCGGTTTATCCCAAAGTTGCAATCTTCAGCTCTCTTGCACGCGTCAAAATGGCGTTTTCAATCTGAACTTCTGTGTCCGGATCGACCGCAACGTCCACCCAACCACTTGTGGGGTCCAACCGCTGCTTGAAAACGGAAACCTTGATGGCGTCCGCGCGCAGGCGTGTATCCAGAATATAAACGGTTGCCTTAAAACGTTCATTGGGTGCGGTGGAGTCACTATGCCAACCGGTGATAATAACGCCGCCATAAGGATCAGCAGAAGAAAGTGGCATGAATTCAATGGTTTCCAGCGCTGCGCGCCATAGAAAACTGTTCACGCCAATGCCGGTTACGGCTTTAGAACTACCAAAGAGACCGCCCTTGCGGCCCCCCGTATCAGTTTTGTTTTTGCTTGTCCCCAATACAGAACATGAGGCCAGGGCCGTGCCGGTAATGAGCACGATGGCAATGCGAACACCTGCGCGCATAAATATCCTCCACACTTGACGGCCTGATGCCGTAAAATAATGTACACCGTGTATAACACGCTGATCAATAGAGGCCAGCCATGCTTTGCATGGTTCTGTAAAGAACTCATATGGGTCCTGGCCTAGGGTCCAAACTCATTCAAATGGTTTAATTTCATGCTTTTAGGAAATGTTGAATGGAGATAAGCCAATGCAGCAAAGGCTGTTGTCCTTTGCAAGGCTGGGTTACGACAGGCGGCGGTTCTTAAAAGCACCCGAAGGGCGAGAGTTCTTTTTCGCTTTGCCCTTCGGGCGTTCTGTTCGCAAAAGGTCCACCGGACCTTTTGTCGGGCTAGCCCGATAAACGAAATATCACCGTCAAAATGCCTTGAAAATACACCATATTTCCTGCGCCCCTTTTCCTGTAAAACCCTTAACCTTGGCAAAAAACCTCTCCTCGTGAAATCAATCATCTGAATGAGTCTGGACCCTAATGCCTTGTGGCCTTTAGGACACAATAAAAAATAAGAACGCGGACCTGCGCCTGTTTTATCTTGACCACAGAGAGGTGGTCGTTCATGGAAAATGCAGGCGTCCGGGGGATGGGGCTGCTCGTGGCCGGCCGCAGCGTATGCTGTAATCTTTAAATTACGCCGCTGTGGCCGGATCGCGACTGGTTTTCGGTCGATTTTGGCAATTGGTCATTGTGGTCATTTGCCGCGTTTTATGGTTTAGTCTTGTGTGTTAATGTAAAATTGACTGAATCCAGTTAGACTAAAACATCAAAGAGTGCTTTGATGGGCAATTATTCAAGAGGGAGATCAGACAGGCGATGAAGCGTTTGCAGTCCATATTGGTCGCACTGGCCGTTACTGCATTTGCCGGACCTGTTATATCTGATGAGCAGGTAAGCGCCAGCGCTTCGGACAAGAGCCTGCCCTGGAACCGTGCCTTTACCGTTCGTGATGAAAGCCGTGAAGAAGATCGTTCTTTTGTGCCAATCCGCACACCGGGGGTTTCCATTCCCGCGAGCCATAAGTGGGGCGTTACGGTTAACTTTGATGCCCGGGAGGCCGCTTTTGAAAATGCAGACCGGGTTAGCGCCGGGGCTTATTTCAATATCAGCCCGCGGATCCGCCTTGGCGGCAGCTTGAGTTTTTCAGCGCCTGGCGACCTGCGTATTTCAACACCGCGTGACCGCACGCTACTTGTCGGCCCCGGTGAGAATGAACCAGCCGTGCGCATTGAATCCTCGATCAAGTTTTAATCTGCTTTTTTAGGCCGGTTGTTCAGATGTGTCCCTTGACGTATCTGTTATAGCAGGGGGCTCGGCTTTCGGTGGACCCGCCTCTTCAGGCGCGCCGTGTGTTTGCTCTTCGGTGGGTGTAGCAAAGGGTTTTTGTTCAGGTTCTTTATTGTCACTCCCATCTTCGTTTTTCTCTTCACCCGCGGGTGGCTGAGTAACGGGCGGTTGTTTTATCATGTTTTGCGGAAGGGGTTGTGTCATCTGGCTTTTACAAATGGTGCCGAGCCGTCTGGATAACCGCCACCGGTCTCGTAGCCGGCTAATAAGCCCAAATACCAATAACAGGACGAGAAATGGTGCATACCACAAGAGAACCGCGCCTTGTGCGCTTTCAAAACCAAACAGTCGCATTTTAAGAAAAAACGCACTTAGGATAAACAGAGGAATAAGGATAAGCCGCCAAGACCGAAGCCAAAGCCCAAGCACCATTAAAGTAATAACGGTAAATGTTAGAAGACTGTGATCCTGAAAATTGCCAAATGAAGCCGAGGCCTGCCCAAACCAGTCTGAAACCGGCCGTAACAACCAATAGGTAATAAAATCAAATCCTGGTGAGACCAGGTTAATAATCGGTTGTAGCGGCCCGGAAAAAAAACCATCCACAGGTGCCAGTGTGTTGGATATCTGCCGTGCATAAAGGCCGCATTCTGTAATGGCGGCACCAGAAAGAAGAAGCAAAAAGCTCATCCACCAGATAAAACCACGACTGATACGACCCTTGCGCAAAAGCCTGCCAAGGGGTGCAACACAGGCCCTGTCCCGGCTCGTGCGGTTAAGAACCGATGCCAATTCGGACGGCCCGCTGTTTTTTGGTGCCAGATAAACCTGGGTAATGACATCGCCCTGTTCGGTAGCAATATCCCAGCCTTGTGTGTTGGTAACCTCCACAGAACCATCAGCGCGGCGCAACACTATTTTATGCGACCGGTCATCATTGCCAAGCGCATCGGGCGGGGCGGCAACTACCAATCCATCACGCAGGGAAAAGACGACAGAGCGCTGCCCAAATTTCATTTCCCGTAAATGTGGTGAAATAACACTCATAATCATCCTGCCTAAACCAACATTACATGAAGTTTATGTTCAGGAAAATGCAGGACTCCTAATAGGGGTATTAAAACACAGGATGTCACTGCCTTTTATTAACCGGTCATATAAAGATATCTTTATATCATCTTGTCAGTGCGGCTGGCCATTGATATAGCCAGCGCAAATCAGGTGCTACCTGCGTATCGCGATGACGGCTTTCCGATGCGCTTATTTCTAATGCCGAAACTCTGGGACGCACGACCATGACTGCGCAAAACGATTATAAAGTAAAAGACATCAGCCTGGCCGAATGGGGCCGCAAGGAAATAGATATAGCCGAGGTGGAAATGCCGGGGTTGATGGCCACACGTGAAGAATATGCGAAAGAACAACCTCTAAAAGGCGCGCGCATTACCGGCTGTCTGCATATGACCATCCAAACCGCTGTGTTAATTGAAACCCTGACTGCTTTGGGTGCGCAAGTGCGCTGGTCCTCGTGTAATATTTTCTCGACCCAGGATCAGGCTGCTGCTGCTATTGCCGCGACCGGTGTGCCGGTCTTTGCCTGGAAAGGGGAAACCGAAGAAGAGTATGAGTGGTGTATCGAGCAAACCATTAAAGGCCCTGATGGCTGGACGCCCAACATCCTGCTGGATGATGGCGGTGACCTGACCTTGATGCTGCATGAAAAATACCCGCAATTGCTGGAAAATGTGGTGGGCGTTTCTGAAGAAACCACCACCGGCGTTCACCGGCTTTATGACATGGCCAAAAAGGGCACACTGAAAATCCCGGCGATCAATGTCAATGACAGTGTAACCAAATCCAAATTTGACAACAAATACGGTTGCCGGGAAAGTCTGGTGGACGCCATCCGCCGGGGTACAGATGTGATGATGGCCGGCAAGGTGGCCGTGGTTTGTGGTTATGGGGATGTGGGCAAAGGCTCGGCACAAAGCCTTTCCGGTTCAGGCGCACGCGTGATTGTCACCGAAATTGACCCGATTTGCGCCTTGCAGGCCGCCATGGACGGCTTTGAAGTTAAA
>JAJFFP010000069.1 GCA_021776595.1 Robiginitomaculum sp.
CCCAAGGGGCAGTGAGGGGCACCTGCTGACCCTCAGCGGTCCATTGTATGCCCCATTTTGGACCCATAACGGATACAAACGGGCGCTAAACGAGCCCACAAATGACCCTTATTGCCCCTTATTACCCTTGGGCATTTATGGCCTTATCCCCTGTACATCTTATCGGCGCATAATGGGGTGGTGCAAGGCGGTGTTACGCTGCGCGGCACGGCTGTTTGATAGCGTGAATCCCTGATATAATAACGCGTTATATAATATCGCGTCGGCGAAACTGTGCGCTCCTGTCTGCAGCAATACGGCCTTGTGCCAGCCATATTGGCGCATTTTGTCCAGTGCAATTTCGAACTCTACGGGCTTATCCCCACACATTTTACCCTATTGCCCGCTTTGAGGCACGAAAATACCAAATCCGCACCCATATTGCAGTAAGTTTTTCTTACGACAAGGACGGCAATCAACTCACCCACCGGCGGCGAAGCGGGGCGGTGATCAGCGCCACCTATGATGTTTACGGGCGTATTCTCAGCAAATCCACGACGGGTTCGGACAGCTTCACCCAGACCTACACGTATAACGCTTCTGGGATGGTTTTGGGCACGACGAAAACTGTTGGCGGGGTGAGTGATGCTGTCAACTTCAACTATGATGGTCTGGCGCGGGCGGTTCAGCATGTGAGCACGGTCACCCCTGCGAATTACGGTGACAGGTACCGAAACTATTGCTCGATTACGGTGATTACGGTGATAGTAACCGTAATCCCGTAATTCCAACAGATGAGTGGAATGAATTTTCAGAATATTGCCCTTCACTGGCACACATGCTTGCATGTCGTTAACCCTGTGCTGATATGCGTTATGGCACAAAATGCGAATCGGGTGCCGGTGCGCCGCACTGTTCTGGAATGTGTAAGGAAAAAAAGATGAATGACCCACAAGACGTAATGATGAATCTGGTTCCCATGGTGGTTGAGCAAACCAGCCGGGGCGAGCGCTCGTATGATATATTCTCGCGCCTTCTAAAAGAACGGATTATTTTCCTTACCGGCCAGGTAGAGGATGGGATGGCCAGCCTGATCACTGCCCAGCTTTTGTTTCTTGAATCGGAAAACCCGAAAAAGGAAATATCCATGTATATTAACTCTCCGGGGGGAATCGTTACCTCCGGACTGGCAATCTATGACACCATGCAATACATCAAATCACCGGTTTCCACCGCGTGTGTGGGTCAGGCCGCGTCCATGGGCTCACTGCTGTTAGCTGGTGGGGAAGCCGGTATGCGCTTTGCCACACCTAATGCCCGCATCATGGTGCATCAGCCATCCGGCGGTTTTCAGGGGCAGGCCTCTGATATTGTTCGCCATGCAGACGATATTGTAAAAGTCAAGCGCCGCCTTAACGAAATTTACGTTAAGCATACCGGACAAGATTATGATAAAATAGAGGAAACGCTGGATCGAGATCATTTCATGACCGCCGAGGATGCTTGCGAATTTGGCCTTATTGATAAGGTTTATGAACGCCGTGCAGGTGATGTTGGCGACAAGGAAAAGTAATCTGCTTCTGGCCTTGGCCAGCGCTTAGGACTTCAGTATTTTCCAGGCCTTTTCAAGGCGCTGTGGCGGGTCGATTTTTTTTGGCCAGGCGATACGAACTTGTTCTTTTTGTCTGGCAAAGTTGGCAATTGTGATTTGGCGCGGATGAACTTTCGGGCTTTGCAAATCATTCCAGTGCAGGGGCAGGGCGATGGGCGCCCCCGGCCTTGCCCGCACACTGTAAGGTGCTACGGCGGTCTGGGCATAGCCATTGCGCCAGACATCTATCAGAATATGCCCGTCACGGCTGGCCTTTTTAAGGTTTAGGGATAGCTTTCCTGGTTGTTCGGCCATAAGGCGCGCCGCCAGCAATTTGGCAAAACTGCGGGTTTGGTCAAAATCATAATACCGGGCAATGGGCACAATAACATGAAAGCCGCGTGACCCGGTGGACTTGACGAAACTGGCAAGTCCCAGATCATCACATATCGCTTTTAGTCCCAGTGCGGCCAGCCGCACATCGTCCACATAGTCCTTTGGCGGATCGAGATCAAAAATGACCTGGTCCGGCGCGTTGGGCTTGTCGGCACGACTGAGCATGGTGTGGAACTCTATAGTGCCAAGATTGGCCAGCCAGACAAAAGCTGCCGGATTGCCACCAAGTGCGTATGTCAGTGTGCCATCTTTGGTCGGTAAAGTGGCTTGGGCAATCCAGTCGGGAAAGTATTTCCCTACACGTTTTTGAAAAAACCCCCTGGTGTTAATGCCTTCAGGATAGCGTTTCAGCACGAGTGCGCGGGCCTTGCTGTATTGTGCCATTAATGCCGATACAGAGGCGTAATAGCCAAGCGTTTGAAACTTGCTATAGCCATGATCTGGAAAATATATCCGCTCTGGATGACCGACCTTTATATCATGGTTGCCGATGTGCAGAGTCTTGCAAGGTGTATCCGGTTCTACACGCATAGCCGATCCTTACTGTTTTTGTTTTCTTGTGCCATGAACCTGACAAATGGCAGCTAATCAGTCCAGTATAACGTTTTTTCTTAGCTGTAGCCTGTATCGCGGTAAAAAGACCTGTTATATTGTGGGCCTTTGGGGGTTATGGCATGGCCTTCTCACAAAGGCAGGCAAGGGCTTGTCCGCGAATGAGGGGCTGGGGTGTGTGGTTCACGTCACTGTTAAACATATCTTGAATAGTTATGCCTGATAATGGAAATTAGGGTTTGAATGTTTATGGCCATGGCCTATCATTCAATGTCATGGCCTCTACCCTTGCGAATGAACGCCGGGGAATTTGGCCAAAGCGGTGGAGCGTAGCGTGAGCAAGTCAGGCGAAGACAGTGGTGATTCAAAAAACACTCTGTATTGTTCGTTTTGTGGGAAAAGCCAGCATGAGGTTCGTAAACTGATTGCCGGACCAACGGTTTTCATCTGTGATGAATGCGTTGAGTTGTGCATGGATATAATCCGTGACGAGGCCAAAAGCACGCTGAACAAATCCAGTGATGGTGTGCCAACACCGCGTGAAATTTGTGGCGTGCTGAATGATTATGTGATCGGGCAGTCCTATGCCAAGCGGGTTTTATCTGTTGCTGTGCATAACCATTATAAACGTCTGCACCATGCGTCGCAAAATGCCGAAGTGGAATTGGCAAAATCCAATATTTTGCTGATCGGCCCCACCGGTTGTGGCAAGACGCTGTTGGCGCAAACCCTGGCCCGTATTTTGGATGTGCCCTTTACCATGGCGGACGCCACCACGCTGACCGAAGCCGGTTATGTGGGCGAAGACGTCGAAAATATTATTTTGAAACTTCTGCAATCCGCCGATTACAATGTTGAAAAAGCCCAGCACGGCATAGTCTATATTGATGAAGTTGATAAAATCAGCCGAAAATCTGATAACCCTTCCATAACCCGTGACGTTTCTGGTGAAGGGGTGCAACAGGCACTATTAAAAATTATGGAAGGCACTGTGGCATCCGTGCCCCCGCAAGGTGGGCGCAAACATCCGCAGCAGGAATTCCTTCAGGTAAACACCACTGATATTCTCTTTATCGTTGGCGGGGCATTTGCCGGCCTTGAAAAAGTTATCGCCCAGCGCGGTAAAGGCTCTTCAATTGGTTTTGGTGCCGATGTTCAGGAAGAGGACACCCGTGAGGTCGGAGAAATCCTGCAAGGGGTGGAGCCTGATGATTTGATGCGTTTTGGCCTAATCCCTGAATTTATTGGCCGACTGCCAGTGATTGCCACGCTGGAAAATCTTGATGAGGATGCGCTGGTTACAATCCTGACGCAGCCCAAGAATGCGTTGATCAAACAATATGAGCGCCTTTTCGATATGGAAGATGTCAAGTTGACCTTCTCCGAAGATGCACTTATGGCCGTGGCCCGCAAAGCCATTGCCCGTAAAACCGGTGCGCGTGGTCTGCGTTCCATCATGGAAGGCATTTTACTCGATACCATGTTTGATCTGCCAGGCCATGACGGTATTGAGGAAGTGGTGGTTAATGCCGAAGTGGTTGAAGGCGATGCCCAACCCTTGCAGATTTATTCCGACAAAAAGAAAAAAACACGTTCAAAAGCCTCGTAAAGTATCTTATCTTAGTGCTTTTCTGACGGGATCATCATGGCAGATAATGTCGACAGGGAAAACAATATGGCGTGGGCTGTATTCATAGCCGTGGGCACCGTATATTTGCCAAGTCCCGGTTGCCAGGCAAAAAAGCAAATATGGCAATCAACAGGGCCAATGGTGAAAAGAGCGCCATAAGGCGCGGGTAATGGCTTCTCCCGCGTAATATCTGCACAATCCAGATCAGGGATACGACCACCATTGCCACCCGCAGGACATTGACCAATGGCTCGTTAAGGGCCGCCATATTATCAAGCAGGCCGGGCTGGGCGGTGCCATTTACTACCGCCGCTGCCGTCAGGGCCAGAAAGGCGCGCTGGCCGATCCAGACGGCACCTACCATAAAGCCATAACCGCCAAGAAGGCTGACCAGTCTTGCCGTCTTAACGCCTGCTGGCTTTAACATTTGGCCTATGTGCCAATAGCCAATCAGGTATAGTGGTGCACTCAAAATGGCGAGATAATGCCCGGCCCGCAAACGTGCCTGGGGTATGTCGGCCATCCAGGCGTAGTGTGCACCGCTGTAATTTCCATCGGCGGTAAATTGCAATAAATACTCGCCGGTGCCTACCAGTAAGGCAGCGACCAGCCCGGTCAAACCCGATAGCACCAGAAGGCTTTTGGGTGTTGCCGCGTTCATTGGCCTTCACCAATATGTAAAGTGCGGTCTGGTGCCAGGTTATTTATGCGGTAATCCCGTCCATCCTGAAAACGTATGCGAACCTGTTTAATGCCGGGTGCCTCGCCCAGACCAAAAATCAGATCGCGGCTCTGATCAGAACCCAGACCCTGTCCATGAATGCGTTGCTTGGTCAGGGTGCGCCCATCATCAAGTGTAAGCTGAATGATGGCATTGATGGATGAGGCCGTATTGGGCAGGCGCACTTTCAGCCAATGGGCATTACCGCTCTTGCCAAGATAGGCGCGCGCCGGTCCGGCCAGATTTGCCCAGACCAGATCGGGCCAGCCATCATCGTTAAAATCGCTGATAAGAGGGGTGATCCCGTAATGATTGTTTTTGGCGTGGCTGCGTTTTTCCACAGGTCTAAATTTACCGTTTGCATATTGTTGAAGCAATTTTCCGGGATAGGTAATGGCCAGGAACCCTGGAAAGCGCGCATAATTCTGGGCAATTAGAATGTCTTCCTGTCCATCGAGGTTCATATCCGCAAAAACCACCCCCCAGCCAAAGCCATAGCGCGCGGTATTGGTTGATCTGGCGGTATCGGTAAAGTGCAATTCTCCATCATTGTGAAACAGCATATAATCCGGGTTAAAGGCCTGGTCTTTGCGCAAATCACCACGCACCAGCGGCGCGGGCATGGTGTGGCCGACATTGGAAAAATATAGATCGATCAAGCCGTCATTATCATAATCCCCGGCGGCTATGCCCATGGGATAGGAAAATATGGATGGATTGTTGACGGGAGTGAACTGTCCGCTGCCATTATTGGCATACATTTCAACATGGCCGGTATCCTGGGCGATGACCAGATCACTATCCAGATCATTATCAAGATCGGTAAATACAGCGCTAAAGGTATTGTGTTGGCGGTCAAGACCGGCTTCTTTGGTGCCATCGCGCCAGCTATTGTCACCATTGTTAATATATAGTGCTGAATAGCCACCATAAGGCTTGTTAAATATGGTCGTGCCTTTCACCAGATCATTGCGGATATAGCCAGAAGCATAAAAATCCACCCAGCCATCGCGGTTAACATCCCCCAATGCAATGGAAAGTGGCACGGTGTCGGGGTCGGGCATCGGGCCAAGAAAACGTACCTGAAAATGACCCTTCCCATTGCTTTCATACAGCCATATGCCGCTCTCGCGCGCGATAAAGAGGTCGGGCGCATTATCCCCATTAATATCAATAACTGCCGCGCCCATGGTGGCATCGCCATCATTCTTGGCCGGGATTATGCCATTGATAATATTTTGAAAACGCCCATTTGAGAACTGAAACAAGCCATCAGTCTGATGCTTGCCGCCACCAAGAAAAACCTCGTCAACGCCATCCTTGTTAATGTCCAAAACGGCTGCCGCCATAAAGGGCAGTGAATTATCCAGATCGGCTTTATTGGTAAAAGGAAGAGGGATTGAGGCATAGCGTAATGAGGTCTCGCCCTGCCGCTGCCATTCCTGTTGCCATAAGTGCAGTCCAAACAAGGGCAGCAGCATAGCCACAATCGCCCAGCCGATAAAAACCACAGCCGCCGTAACGGCGCAGATGTGTATGGTAAGGCGTAAGTGTTTGTGCATATTTCCCCTCCATTAGCCCCATTGGGGGCAGGTATTTATGGGCTGTCAAATCACAAAAATGTTGGCGGTGCCAGCACCAGGGTTTTTCATTCAGCCGTATTTACGGGGCGTCAATACATTCATCGATATAAATACATCTATAAGTTGTTTCGCGTTTGAATAAACACCAAATGATTGGCCGAACTGGTTATGCAGAGCAAAGACGCATCCCGCCCACAGGAACAGGCCATACACGCGGCAGCAAATGCCCATTCAATCATCGCGATCACGGATGCCAATGGCATCATAAATTTTGTTAATGAGAATTTCCTCCGCCTTTCGGGTTATGAAAAAAATGAACTGATCGGCAAGACGCATGCGGTGGTTAATTCCGGCCATCACCCGCCTGAGTTCTTTTATGAATTGTGGCAGTGTATAAAGTCTGGAAAATCCTGGCGGGGCAACATAAAGAACCGAACAAAAACTGGCGACTTTTACTGGGTTGATACGACCATTACCCCGATTAAGGGCCATGATGGTGCCATCACCGGTTTTTCTTCGGTAAGAACGGATATTACTGAAATTATCGCCGAAAGGGATCATCGCAAGGTTGAGGCGGAAAATGCCGCCTGCCTGAAAGCCCTTTATGAAATTACCTGTGATGCCAGTTCATTAAAAATTGTGCTGGATAATGCGTTGCAAAGGCTTATGGCGGTGTCATGGCTAAAATTTGAAAATAAAAGCGGTATTTTTCTGGCCGATGAGGCCTCACAAGTCATAAAATTGGCGGCGGCGCATAATCTTGGGGCTATTGAGGGGATCTGTGCGAAAGTAGCCTTTGGGCAATGCCTGTGTGGCCGTGCCGCGCAATCTCGCGAGATACAGTTTTCTGCCTGTGTTGATGATCGCCATGACATACGCATTGATGGTATGCAGCCTCATGGTCATTATAATGTGCCGCTGATCCATGATCAGGTATTAATGGGTGTTTTGGTGGTTTATCTGCCACACAACACCAAGCGCAATAGCGAGCAGGAAGTGTTTTTACAAGTTTTTGCCAATACCCTGGCATTGATTATTCGACTTAAAAACAAGCAGATACGCCTGAGTGATGAGGTGGAGCGCTCGAACATGCTGGCCAGAAAGGCACAAAAAGCCAGTCAGGAGGCCTTGCAGGCCGTCGAAGCCAAAGGCAATTTTCTGGCTACCATGAGCCATGAGATCAGAACCCCGATGAACTCGGTTCTGGGCATGCTTTATCTGATGGAACAAAGTGATCTGACCGAAGAGCAAAAGGAATATGCGGCCATTGGGCACAGCTCTGCCAACAGTCTGATGCAGATTATTGATGATATTCTGGATTTCAGCAAATACGAGCGGGGGGCTTTTACTCTGGAGGAAACGTCTTTTGACCTGCCCCATATATTGCAGGAAAGTCTTGAGGCCTTCAAACAGACTGCCAAAGCCAAAGGTTTGCAGCTGGATTTGCAAATCAGGGAAAATGTGCCAAGCCTTATCAAAGGCGATCCATCTCGATTACGCCAGATCATCACCAATCTTGTCTCCAACGCCATTAAATTTACCACCAAAGGCAGGGTATTGGTCAAAGTGGATGCCATCGGCGAAGAGGTCAATCCACAATTCCAGATCATGGTGGTGGATAGCGGTACCGGTATTGATCCGGGTGCACTGGATCAGATTTTTGAACGCTTTAGTCAGGCCGACACATCAATTACCCGTAAATTTGGCGGCACAGGTCTGGGCCTGGCCATTTGTAAAACCCTGGCCGAGACTATGGGCGGCACGATTGGAGTCGAAACCGTATTGGATGAAGGCAGTAGCTTTTGGGTGCGTCTGCCTTTGGTGCCTGTGGAAGATGCCATAATAGAGGTGGAAGCTGAGGAGGAGGGCGATAATGCCGCTCATCTGTCCTTGCCGCTGAATATATTGGTGGCCGAAGATAATCCACACAACCAGTTTTTGATTCGCAAAATGCTTGAAGTTAATCATCACCAGGTCACATGTGTCGATGATGGATTAAAAGCGGTGGAACTTGCCGCCAGCGAGGCTTTTGACGTCATCCTGATGGATTTACAAATGCCGGTGCTGGATGGCCTGAGCGCCACGGAAGAAATCCGTAAACTGCCAGCGCCTCACGGGCAGGTGCCCATCTATGCAGTAACCGCCAATGCGCTTGGTAAACACCATGAACAAACCAGTGCGGCAGGCATGAACGGGCATATAAACAAGCCTATTCAACCTGCCGAACTGTATGGTGTGCTGGACGACATCAAACAGCAAAAACTTGTCGGATTCGATTCTCTACAAGTCAGAGCTTAGGTCAAAACCCCCTTCTTATTCCTCACGCATTTTATCACGAAGCGCACGAAACTCATTGCCCTCATACCAATTGGGCCAATTGCCTTCCCGGCTCATTTCCTCACCGACTTCATAAAGGATGCTGGCGACCTCGGCGATACCGGAAAGGTCCCAGTCCTTCGTGTATTCATCAGCGGGTTTGTGATAGCGCTCGGCGGTGTATTTGGCGGTAAACGCCTGACCGGCTTCCTTGCCGCCATCAATCAGGTCTTCGCCGCCTGCGCCATAAATCATCGGCACACCTTTTTTGGCAAGGCTGATATGGTCCGAGCGATAAAAATGCCCGGCCTCCGGGGTCTGGTCCGGGACAAGGTGTTTGCCGTGATGGGCGGCTTTGTCTTTCAGAATGTCTTCAAGCTCGGAAGCGCCAAAGCCAACCACTTCCAGATCTCTGGTCCGGCCCATTGGCATCAGTGCATCGATATTAATACCGCCAACAATATTTTTCAGTGGCACAAATGGAGCTTCGGCAAAATAGGCAGAACCAAGCAGGCCAGATTCCTCGGCCGTGACGGCAAGAAAAAGGATAGAACGGTCCGGCGGTGTTTCCTGATGCACAAAGGCATCGGCAATGCCCAAAATGGCGGCAACCCCGGTGGCATTGTCTACGGCACCGTTATAAATGCCGTCTTCACCTGCCGGCATGTCCTTTTTACCCAAATGGTCCCAATGGGCCATATAAAGCACATATTCATCGGGTTTTTTGGCACCCGGCAATACCCCGGCGACATTCCGCGAAACCAGATGCTTGATTTTGGTCTTTACAGTGCCAGAGGCCTTCAAGCCTTCCATTGGCACCGGCTTGAAACCTTTTTTGGCGGCGCTTTCTTTCATAGCCTCATAATCGCTGCCGGCAGCGGCAAAAAGCTCTTTTGCCGCTTTGTGGGAAATCCAGCCTTCCAGCTTGGTGCGGTTTTTCCCGCCATCGGGGCGCTCCAGATCATATTGCGCACCTGACCAGGAGCCAGATACCACTTCCCAGGGGTAACTGGCCGGTGCAGTTTCATGCACGATTATGGCCGCCGCAGCGCCCTGGCGGCCTGCTTCTTCAAATTTATAGGTCCAGCGCCCGTAATAGGTCATGGCCTTGCCGTTAAACAAATCCGGGTCCTGAGTGGCAAAGCCTGGATCATTGACCAGCATCACCACGGTTTTACCCTTTACGTCCACCCCGGCATAATCATCCCAACCATACTCCGGTGCCACGACGCCATAGCCGACAAAAACCACATCGGTATCATCAAAGCCAAGGTTTTCATCTATGCGCTTGGTCCAGAAAATTTCATCGCTGCCAAAAGGAATGTTCAGCGCTTTGCCATTGGCGGTAAAGCCAAAATGGGAGGTTGCTTCATCCAGCGTCGATTCCACCAGGGGCACTTTTTCAAAATAAGAACCATCAACCGCGCCTTTGAGGCCAATACGCGCCATTTCATCGGCTACCCATTGGCTGGCAGCAATACCACCGGGGGTGGTGGGCGCGCGGCCTTCAAATGTATCATCTGCCAGCCTGGCGATACGTTGGCCAAGTGCCTCTTCTGAAACGGCTATGGTGGGACTGGCCTCGGCAATAATGTCAGTGGCTTTTTCGCCGGTGGGAAGAGGGGACGGGTCTGGTGCTTCAGTTTTTGGTGCTTGGTCTTGTGCCGGGCCGCTTTGCGGCGCACAGGCGGTGATGGCCAGCACACTGGCACCGGTCAACAGGACTTTGACAATCTGTGTTGCTTTCATGATCTTCCCCTCCAGAACAGATGCGTCATACACGGCGCATCTTTTTTATAGGGCCTTTTTGACCCTCATGTGCAGTTTGGTCAAGCAGGGCTGGTGTAAACGGGCAACCCGGCATAGGCTGGTAAAAAGCGGACAAGGGAGACTCCATCATGAAAACATTCAACACTTTATTACTGGCAGGCGCATTGAGCCTTGGGTTAGCCAATACTGGTCTGGCGCAAGAAAGTGCTCAAACCGCCAAAATGCTGATTGAGAAAGCGCAAACCAGCACCATTGGCTGGGATTTACTGGAAAGCCTGACGACCGAAATCGGGCCAAGGCTTGGCGGCTCAGAAGCAGAGGCCAGGGCGCGTGACTGGGCCGTCAACAAGTTGACCATGCTCGGTTTCTCCAATGTTCATATTGAGCCTTTTGAGATGGATGGCTGGCAACGGGGCAGCATTGCCTTGCATGTGGGTAATCCTTATCCGCAACGTCTGGTGGCAACGGCCCTTGGTGGCTCTATTGGCACACCGGTTGGCGGCATTACCGCGCCGGTCGTGCGTTTTGAGACGGTGCAGGATTTAATCGATGCACCGGTTGGTTCGTTAAAAGGCAAGATTGCCTATGTGGCCGATAAAATGACTCGCACCCAACGTGGCAGTGGCTATGGTGTGGCCGTGCAAAAACGTGGCGCGGGGGCAGCGCTGGCCAGCGAACGGGGCGCTCTGGCGATCATTATTCGCTCTGCCGGTACCGATTATCAGCGCCAGCCCCATACCGGTGGTGTGCGGTATAAAGAAGGAATTCCGGCCATTCCGGCGGCGGCCCTTTCCAATAATGATGCGGACCAGCTGGATCGTTTGCTCAGGCTAAAAGCGGATATTCCGCTTACCTTGTCCATGAGTTCCAAACGGTTGGGCAGGGTTAAGTCCGGCAATGTTATTGGCGAAATCATCGGCAGTGAATATCCTGACGAAGTTGTGCTTTTGGGGGCGCATCTGGATAGCTGGGATGAAGGCACCGGGGCCATTGATGATGGCACTGGCGTTTCTATTGTAACGGCGGCGGCCACCTTGGTTGGAAAATATGCCAAGCCAAAGCGCACCATTCGTGTGGTATTGTTTGGATCTGAAGAGCCGGGCCTGATTGGCGCGCGGGCTTATGTGAAAGATCACAAAGCCGATATGGATAAAATTATCATGGTTTCTGAATCTGATTTTGGATCTGGCCGTGTCTGGCGCATGGATACCGGTATTGCCAAGGCCGATGAGGCCAAGGCCGATGCTATATTGCGCGTCTTGCGCCCGCTTGGGGTTTTGCCGGGCGAGCGCACAGCCTCTGGTGGGTCCGATGTTTCGGCACTTTCCGGGGCCGGGGCGCCAGCAATATCCATGGTGCAAAACGGCTGGGATTATTTTGACCTTCATCACACCCCCAACGATACGCTGGACAAGGTTGATCCGGATGATCTGGCGCAAAATATTGCCGTTTATGCCGCCTTTGCCTTAATGGTGGCCAATACCGAGGGCGGCTTTCATGCCCCGGAAAAACCCGCCGCAGAAGATTAAGAGAGCACAAAATGTCAGACCAAAACGAGGTAATTCTGGATGCCAGTCCTGGCGGATTGGCAACCGTTCTGATTAACCGGCCGGAAAAACATAACGCCTTTAATGCGGAAGTTGTGGATTGGCTTGCCGATGCCTTTGAAACCGTGCGCACTTCTACCTGCCGGGCGATGATATTGCGTGGTGCGGGCAAGAGCTTTTCTGCGGGCGGTGATCTGGAGTGGATGCGCGCCGCCGCGCATTACACCCAAAGCGAGAACGAGGCCGATGCACTGGCGCTTGCGCATATGCTCAAAAAGCTGGCAGAACTGCCCATGCTGACCATTGCCAGTGTGCAGGGGGCCTGTATGGGTGGTGGTTGTGGTCTGGTGGCGGCCTGTGATGTGGCTGTTGCGCGCAATGATGCCAATTTTCGCTTCTCAGAGGTGCGTTTGGGCCTCACCCCGGCAACTATTTCTCCATACGTAATCCGGGCCATTGGTCCGCGCTGGGCGAATGCACTTTTCACTACGGGTGAGCGCTTTAATGGCACCTATGCAGAAAAGATGAGTCTGGTGCATTATACTGTTAATGATGAAAACGGTATGGAAGAGATGCTGGAATACCTCGTTAAGCTGGCCTTCCAAACGGCACCGGAAGCGGTTGGTGAGGTCAAAAAACTTGTGGCTGATGTGACCGGGCGGCCCATTACCGATGATCTGGTGCATATGACGGCAAAACGCATTGCCACGCGCCGCGCATCGGATGAAGGCAAAGAGGGTCTGGCGGCCTTTTTGGAAAAACGAAAACCAAACTGGGCCGAGTAAGCATAAGGGTGAATAACGCGCGGCAATAACCCGTGCACAAGGAAGGAACGTCAATGCGCTTTTTTGCATTTTTGATTATGTTTGTCTGCTTGAGCGTATTGGCACAGGCAAAAACCGACCAAGGCCCATCTTTTGATGAGCGACTTGCCGCGCTGGACCATAAAGAAGGTCTGATGGAGTTGTATCAGGACAAAAAGGCGGCAAAGGCTTATTTCGTGCTGCCGGCACCGGATCCCAAAAGCAGAGAGTTTGGGCGCTATATTTATACGAACGCGCTGACGGCGGGACTGGGGTCCAATCCGGTGGGGCTGGATCGTGGATCAGGCAGCGGCACCTCTCTGATCGCTTTGCGATTAATGGGCAATAAGTTGATTATTGAGGCGCAAAATACCGATTACCGCGCCACCTCAAACAATGCTGCCGAGCAACAATCCGTGCGCGATTCTTTTGCGCGTTCCATATTGTGGAGCGGACCGGTAACCGCCACATCAGATGATGGCCGGGTGCTGGTGGACATCACCAGCTTTTTGGTGCGTGATGCCAGCCTGATTGCGGATCGTCTGGAAGCGCGCGGGCAGGGCAAATTCAGGCTGGATTTAACGCGCTCCACTTTGGATACAAATGCCTCTTTGGCCTTTCCTGAAAATCTGGAGTTTGAGGCCTATCTCACTTTTGCTTCCCATAAACCGGGGCCGGAAGTGCGCGCCACTACGGCGGTGCCGCAAAGTGTTACCCTGATCCAGCATCATTCGTTCATCAAACTGCCCGATGACGGGTTTCGCACAAGAAATGCCGATCCGCGCGCGGCCAGTATTTACATTGAATATGCAGATTACAGCGCGCCTTTAACGGCCTCCATGACCAGGCGTTTGGCCCGGCGTTTCCGGCTGGAAAAAACCAATCCGGAACTGGCTCTCTCGCCGGTGAAAAAGCCGATCATCTATTATGTTGATAATGGGGCGCCGGAACCGGTTCGCAGTGCCTTGATTGAGGGGATTAGCTGGTGGGCGCAAGCCTTTGAAGCGGCTGGCTTTAAGGATGCCTTTCGCGTTGAGGTTTTGCCCGAAGGGGTGCATCCATTGGATGCGCGCTATAACATTGTGCAATGGGCGCACAGGCAAACCCGTGGCTGGTCTTATGGCGGTGGTATTGCTGATCCGCGCACTGGTGAAATGATCAAGGCCATGGTGACGCTGGGCTCCTTGCGGGTGCGTCAGGACCGTTTAATCTTTGAGGGCCTGCTGGGCGCGCAAAAAACCGGTAGTGGTGATAAGGATGACCCGGTAGAGCTGGCGCTTGCCCGTATTCGCCAGCTTGGCGCCCATGAAGTTGGCCACACGCTGGGTTTTCAGCACAATATGGCGGCCAGCACGGTGATGGACCGGGCCTCGGTGATGGATTATCCGGCCCCTGAAATTAATGCCAATGATGATGGTTCGCTGGATGCCTCCCATGCTTATGGGATTGGCATTGGGGCATGGGATAAATTCACCGTCAAATACCTTTATTCGGAAGTGCCTGCCGGGCAGGATGAAAAGACGTATCTGGATGGGGTTATCAAGGAAGCCTATGGCAGTGACCTTCGTTATGTGGCCGATCAACATTCGCGCCCGGCCGGTTCTGGCCACCCTTACGGTAATTTGTGGGATACTGGTGCGGACCCGGTGCAATCCTTGCACAATGTCATGAAAGTGCGGGCTATTGGCCTGAAAAACTTTGGTCTGCGCAATTTGCAAACCGGTGAGGCTTTAAGCGATCTTCAGGCGGCTTTGGTGCCGCTCTATCTTTACCATCGTTATCAGGTGGAAGCGGCGACCAAGCCCATAGGCGGTTTTGATTTTAATTATAGCGTCAAAGGGGATGGCTTTGCCGACATGAAAATGCTGGACCCGGCCTATCAGCGCGCCGCCCTGCAAGAAGTATTGGCTACACTGACACCCAAAGCACTGGATTTGCCGGATGACTTGCTCAATATTCTCAAACCGCGTGTAGAGGGGCAAAGCTATACCCGCGAAATGTTCAAATCTGACGCGCATCCGGCCTTTGATACTCTGGGGGCGGCGCAAGTGGCGGCCAGGATTACATTATCGCATTTATTGCATCCGGCACGGGCAGGGCGTCTGGTGGAATTTAACCGCCGTGATCCGGCCAATCCATCATTGGAAGAGGTGCTGAAAACCACTACGGACTATGTTTTTGAGGCCCCGCGTAATGAAACGGCGCGCTTGCTTGCCTTGCGCCATGGGGTGCAAAGCCAGTTGGTGGACAGTCTGATATCATTGGCCGGAAGCGCCCGCTCAAGCGATACGGTTAAAGCCATAACCGATTTGCATCTGGCGGGTCTTGAAAACCGGTTGCGGCGCACCAAACGTCCGGCAGACAAGGCCGTTCATGCCATGCTGGCTAAAAGAATTGAGCGCTATCTGGGACGCCCAGGCGATCCATCACAGGCCAAGCCCGCTGTGCTGGATACCCCGCCTGGTTCACCCATTGGTGCGGGCAGTAATGGCTGGGAGGATTTATGCTGGCTCTGCCTGCCGTGATCAACGATAATGATCAGGGGGTTGCCGCCAGCACATCGGCGGCAAAGCGGGCAATAGCAAAGCGGGCGCCGCCGTTATCGTCAAAGCCACGACGGATAATCAGCAGGTTACGCTTTGGGATGATGAGCAAATACTGCCCGCGATTGCCCATGGCCGCATAGCTGCCTTCTGGCAGGCCATGGCGCGCACCAAAAAGCCAGAATTGCGCCCCATAACCGGGCAGGGAATCACCATTGCTCCGTTGCAATGGTGGCTGGCTGGGTGCTGGATTGGCGACATAGTGCGCCCAGTTTTCGGGCAGCAATTGTTGACCGTCCCATTGTCCATCAGCCAGATATAAAAGCCCAAGCCGTCCAAGGTCACGCGCCGTGGTCCAGACCTGGCTCGACATCACAAAATCACCATTCCAGTCGGTTTCCGGCGTGGTGTGGGTCATGCCTAGCGGCCAGAGCAACCGTTTGAACGGATAGGTAAGAAAGTCGGCATCATTATTGATGGCGGTGCGCAAGGTGCGCATGGCCAGCATGGTATCATTATTGGCATATTTCCAGCGTTTGCCGGGTAGGGCTTCCAGGCCTCCGCGCCCCGCATTATCGACCACACGCCCGCCACCAAAATAGATGGCATCAGTGCGGTTGCCCCGCCGGTTTGAATCCAGCCCGCTGGCCATGTGCAGCAGGTTTTGCAAAGTGATGGTGCCGCGAGGGTCACCGGGATAGCGCCATTCCGGCAGGTGGGTGGGCGCGTTAACTGCCAGAATGTTATCCTGCACAGCGGCCCCGATGATGCTGACGGCAATGCTTTTGGCCACCGACCAGGTTCGTTGGGGCGTGTGCATATCAAAACCGTCACGGTAAAGCTCAGCCAGAATAACGCCATCTTTGATAACCAGCACAGCGGTGGTTTCAGTGCCCTTGCCATAACTGGCGCGATCAAAGGCGGTCATTACCGTATCTTTGAGAGCTTTACCTGCCGGGGTGTTGGCAAGCACTGGAGTGGTCAACTTATCGCCCTGGGGCCAGTTCCTGTTTTTGTAATTTGGCGGTGTGTTCAGGTTTGGGCGGGGTAGCAAAACGGCCCCGCTTTCATCCGCGCCCACGGGTAATTGTGTGCACCCCAATTGCGCCCGCCAGGCGGATATGCGCGGCGGCATGTCATCAGCAAAGCGGACGCGAACCAGATGCTTTTTTTCATCAATCTCCGGTGCGGGCAATCTGGCAAAGGCGGCGCGGAAGTCCGGGTAAATGCGATGTAATTCATCGCCTTTGATTTGTGCCAGATCGCGCCCTGCATTAAAATGTGCCGCGCAGGTAAAAGCCGCTGCATAACCTGCTGCCTGTATATCCATGGTGCGACGGGTCTCTTCACTGTGGGCCGCACCAAACCCAAAAATGCCAACAAACAGTATGATTGCAAAATAACGCATTATTACCCCCAATGTCGTTTACATGCGCAAGCTAGCCGTATTCATGACAAATCAGAAGCAGTTTTGACTACGTCCACAAAAACGTGAAGTGCTTGCCCTTGGCTTTTGCCTGTGCGAGGCCATATGTGCATGTGACATTTAATCAGGAGGGCCCCATGGCAGACCAGCAACCGATCGAACTTTATTATTATCCCACCCCAAATGGCTGGAAAGTTTCCATAGCCCTTGAGGAAATGGGCCTTCCCTATGTGATGAAGCCGGTGATGATCGGGCAGGGCGATCAGTTCAAGCCGGAATTTCTGTCCATCAGTCCCAATAACCGGATGCCGGCGATTATTGACCCGGATGGCCCGGACGGCAAACCGATCTCAGTCTTTGAAAGCGGGGCTATTTTGCAATACCTTGGGCGCAAAACCGGTAAATTTTACGGCAAGGATGAACGCCAGAAAGTCGCCGTAGAAGAATGGCTGATGTGGCAGATGGGAGGGCTTGGCCCGATGGCCGGGCAGGCACACCATTTTCGCCAGTATTGTGATGAGCAAATCGCTTACGCCATTGATCGCTATACCAATGAGGTCAATCGTCTTTACGGGGTAACGAATAAACGCCTGGAAGGGCGCGATTATCTTGCGGACGACTATTCCATTGCCGATATGGCCTGTTGGGGCTGGATCGTGCCGTTTGAGCGTCAGGGGCAGAATCTGAATGATTTTCCCAACCTGAAAGCCTGGTTCGAGCGTATGGGTGAGCGCCCTGCCGTGCAAAAAGGCTTCGAGCTGGGTCGCGAACTACGCGGCGATCTGGCCAGGGATTCTGAGCAAACCCGCAAAGCCAAGGCGGTTTTATTTGGGCAAAAGGCAAAAAAATAACCCATGCTTTGCCTTCAGGATCAGGCATAAACTTAGGCACAGGACTCATTAATTTTATTCAATTTTGTTTGACAAGAAAGGGTGATACACCGGCAAGTGTGGCGAAGGGCAGGTTTGGTTCGGGAAAAACCCTCCCAATTTCGCCATCTCTTCAAATTCAACAGAAATAAAACTTACACTATGCTCACTGTGGTAATGTAATTCACTCCAAATGGTCACCCTCTGTGTTAACAGAGGGTGACCAATCGATGTTGCGGATAGTAAAGTTTAGTGTTCGTTATCAGGGGTGTGTCCTTGTGGGAACAGATCCAGTATTAGCCCCTGGGTATTGTCATCACGCATTGCCAGACCCTTGATCGGGTTTACCGCAGCGCTACGGTCATCATCTTCGGTCCGCAAAGTGACAGCACCACTATAACTACCTGCGACATCGCAGCTCTGCAGTGATAAAGTAACCCTGTAGAAGTTAGAGCTTGCACCATCAGCACTAAATCCACCTGAAACGTTACAGGACTGGGTAGAGCCCGGTGCGCTATAGGTGCCGCTAAATGAGCCATCACTGGCAACATTCATATTGCCTATGTCTGTCCGACCATCATAAAAGTCAAAATTGCCACGAAGGTCAGCCAATACGGTCGCCCGGTCATAGTCACGAGAATAGGCCGCCCGGATAGAACCATTGCCAATGGACGAAGCGGTTGCGCCGGTTGCTGGAACATAGGTGCCGTTCATGAAATTATTGGCCGCCCAAGTGCCGCCTAATAGATAGGAGACCCCACCTGCACTGCCACCAAGGTCCAGTGCCGTCGTGTTAGCCGTCCAGTTACCGGCGCCATCAGTGCTAAGCGTGCCATTGATAAGTGTGGCTGCACCTGATGAATGCTCACTGGCATCGCTGGCCCGCCCAGGCTGGTCATGATCGCTATCACCATTGTCACCATTGTGGTCGCCATCACCGTTCTGGTCACCATTGTGGTCGCCATCACCGTTCTGATCACCATTGTGGTCGCCATCACCGTTCTGATCACCATTGTGGTCGCCATCACCGTTCTGGTCACCATTGTGGCCGCCATCACCGTTCTGATCACCATTGTGGCCGCCATCACCGTTCTGGTCACCATCACCGTTCTGGTCACCATTGTGGTCGCCATCACCGTTCTGGTCACCATTATGGTCACCATTGCCATCTTCGCGATCATTATCGCCGTAGATAATTGCATTCAAGGCACCGGATGAGGAAACAAAAAACAGGCCTTCATGGTAGCTACCATTGCTCCCGCTCAAACGAGCTTCCCAAATACCTTCAGGTAAATCAGTTGCGTTTGATGCTGCCGGTGCGGGGGCGGTTACCGCCAGGCCGGTGGCACCGCGACCTTCACCGCGTTGATCACTTTGCGGGGCACTTTCTTCATAAAACCGCAAATATACCCGCGAAATATCAGGGAAGTCCGGGATCCCCGCCTCGGCATCAGCATTGGCAAAGACCGTGTAAGTAGAAGGAGTTGCCCCCAGACGCGTGTGAATAAAGGTAGAAGGCGTGGCCAGACAGGCACCTGTGTCATTGGTTTCACAGACAAACAGACTAATTGGCAGGGCCACCCCGCCGGTATCCGGCATGGCGATCAGGTCTGCATTTTCTGAATCGCCATTGGTTCCAGAGCCAATATTAATGGCGGAAATGGCCATGGCTTCGGCACCGCCAGCCGTTGGAATGCGGATGTAACCGTCCCCACTGGGGGATTGGGCAATCGTCAATACGTCCGGTGAGGGGGTCGCTGAAGCAGAGAATTGCAAGGCATTTACACCATCGATTACCGGAGCCTGCACATTCCCTCCAGCACCATCGGCACAAGTATACGCCAGACGAACCGGGCCGGCCGTCACCGGTGCATTGGCTGTAAACGTCAATACAAAGGCCTGTGCGGCGCCTGGCTCAATATCAACCGGCGTATCGGCGGTGGTTGCCGGTGTTGCATTATCGGATTGCATGGCCTGATAGGAGATGCTGAGCGGCAGGCTTGAATTACGCAAACCAATACTACAACCCTGTGCGATGCTGTCGCCGCCATTAATCATACTGGCAAATATTGTCACCGGCGTATTGATGGTCGTCGAACGACTGGACGGCAGGACCGCAGCCTGTAGTGCCGGTCCGGCGAGGGCAGGCACGGATGCAGACAACATTGTCAGCGATACAGCACCGAGGAAAAGGGCTTTGCGAGAAGTCATAATAATCTCCTTTGGGGTTGGCTTCTTCATGGGTTACTGCATTGACGCCACCATCGTTTCTGACCCTCTATTACCCATGAAAAATAAAATTAATGATTGCTAAAACAATGCGTATTCGATTAAAAGCATTGGATAATAAATATAAAAAGGCCAGCGTATTACCGCTGGCCTCTTAAAGATAAAATGCTGTTTTATGCTATCTTTCCAGTTTGGACATCGCCTCTTTCATGGCTGTATTGATGTCCGAAATGCGGCCGGCATCAGCAACCGGGCGGTTGGGTCTTGCCGGCGCGGCCAGGGCGTGTTCAAAGGCGGTAATCGCTTCCTTGTATTTCTTGCGGTGCATCAGATAATCACCATAAAAATAGTTGGCATCAATCCCGTCCGGATTTATTGCCAATGCCTTTTGCAGATTTGCCAGCGCCTTTTTCTTGCTACCAAAACCAATGGGGCGACCTGGGACCTGATAATAAAGTGAGCCAAGGCTGGTATAGGCAGAACCATTTAATGCCGTGCCGTCTATGGCGATGGCCTGTTGCAGTTCACGCTTAGCCTGTTTTGCCAGACCCAGGGCACCCATACCGCCCTTTATGCCAGCTTCAGTGCTTTTGATAATGGCAGACCATACCAGTGGCTCGGCCCGGTCCGGCCAGCGTGCACTCACCTGATCGGCCTGACGGGCGAGGGCGTCCATCTTTTCCAGTTGCACGGAAGGGTCGGGCGTTTGATAATTGATTATTGCCCAATCATGTTGCAATGAGGAAATCTCATCCTGGACGGTATTTTCTGCAAAAGCAGATGGCGCAAGCATAAGAGCGCCTAATGCGGCAAGGGTTAGTGTTTTCATTTCATACTCCTTTTCAGGTTTGCTGGATTTGGAAAAGATTGCGGGCAATTTTGTCATTGGCGGCCAATGAGCCATCAACAAGACGCGGTAAAATTGCATTAAGGCGGACAAAGAAGTTTTCAGGGAAGCCCAGATAAACATCCTTTTTGTTGGCAATTATGGCTTTCACAATACGGCGCACCACCATATCCGGGTCATCCATTTTCATACGTGTCAATTCGGCAAAACGCATCACCATGCTGTTATTCAATGGGGTTTTGACGGCCCTGGGCGCAATATAGGTTACGCCGATCCCGGATCCACTCACTTCGCGGCGTATGGCTTCACTGAACCCTTTTAGCCCAGCTTTTGCAGAGGAATAGGTGGCGAAATGGGCAAAATTTATCGAGCCGAATATTGAGCCTATATTAACAATTTGGCCGCTGCCGCGCGAACGCATGGCAGGTAAGACCGCCTGGGTCAGAAGGACCGGCGCTACCAGATTTATCATGTAGGTTAGCTGGATAAAATCAGCATCTTGCTTTTCCAGTGGACCAAAATATTGAACGCCAGCCAGATTGATCAATATATCTGGTTTTAGTGCTGCCAATTGGCTGGCAATCGCAGAAATACCGTCCTGCGTGGAAAGGTCGCCTTTAATCAGGTCGGCCTCAAACGACAGCTCTGTTGTGCGATCGACAATCGTGATCTTTGCACCTTTTTTTTCCATTAAGGCACTGATCCGGCTGCCCAACCCGCCGGCACCGCCGGTAATGACCACACGTTTTCCTTTAAGCCGCATTGGTAATCTCCACATTATGAGGGATGGCGGCAAACATATTGCCAAACAAAACAAATATATTCTTGGCCATATGCAGGATTGCTTCACGATCATCAGGATCGTCAATTTCGCCCATCAGATTGGCAAAAAACTTCATGTGTTCCAGATCAAGTGCACCGTGAGATTTCAGATAGGAAAAACAGTTCTCCGGCAGCCCTAAATTCTTCTGCACGGCCTCGGCGCCAGAGGTGGCCAGTTGGGTGCTGGTGCCTTCAAGAACGAAAACCATGCCAAAAAATGCCGCCGGGTTTATTCTCGTGATGGTATCATAGGCATGGGAGACCATCATTTCTGTGGCAAAACGGGGTTGACCATTCCTGACCGCTTCTGCATCGCCGCCTGCATTGGCGATGTCATTGAGGATCCATTCCTCATGCCCGGTTTCTTCTTCTATATATTCATCCAGTGCCGCCAGCAATTTCGTCTTTTCGGGTGGCATATGAACTTTGGCACATTCCATCAAAGGCACCGTATGTCTGACGTGATAATAGGCTTCAGTCAGGTAAGCGATATAGGTTTCAAGGGAGATATTTCCCTTCATGGCATCTATAATCTGCGGCACAGTGCGCAACATTTGCTGTTCAAGGGCGGTTTCCTTTACCAGTCGCTCGAAAAAGCTCAGGCTTTGCCCCTGGGTTTGGTAACTTGTATCAATCACGGTTTCATACTCCTTGAGAATTTGAATACGACGAAGGCGTCCATTGCCCGTTACCAGTGCGTTGTCCGTCGTAAAGGGCATGGTTTTGCTCCAATGTTTAATCCGGGCATAATCGGGCAAACGGGCATTTACGCGCTCTATCGCGTTTGCCAGTGCGTTATCGTCAATATCAAATCCAGACGGCACGATGAGCGCGCCAAGAGCATTTCTGGCTTCTCCATATACCAGCGCCTGGCCGATTTGCGGCTCTGCCAGCAACTCACTTTCCACCCATTCGGGCGCAATATTGCGGCCATATCCGGTAATGATGGTATTGGCTTTTCGTCCGGTGATCACCAGACGACCATTTTTATCAAGATGCCCCAGATCGCCAGTATGCAAGGGGGTGGAAAAGGTTTGCGCGCCCGCATAGCCAAGTATGGCCGGGTTGTGGATGATAATTTCTCCGGCATTATCCAGGCTTAACCGGATATGAGGCAATGACCGTCCGGTTGTTTCAGAGTCACTGTCATGAGGGGTATTTAGCGCCACCACCGAGGCGGCTTCACTTAGTCCATACCCTTGATAAACCGGTAATCCGATGCGTTCTGCCCGTTTCAAAAGTTCTGGCGAGACCCGTGCCCCGCCAACAGCAATAAAGCGCATATCTTCCAGCTCTTTCTGACTCTGTTCCAGTGTCGATAAAACACCACCCAGTATTTCAGGCACCAGGATTGCGCTGTTTGCCCGCGCGGCGCGCAGACTATGCACCAACAGGGCAAAATCCGGCATAAAGGGGTGTGCAAACCCGATACTGGCGGCTGACTCTATAACGCAAGTCCCGCCAGCAAGCAGGGTCGTGTAAAGTCCGGCGACATTCTCCAGCAATACGCCAAGTGGCAGCACCGAAAAGTGGACGCCTGCGTAATCCTTGCCGATGGCGTCAACCAGAGAAAGTGATACCGCTTCCATACCCTCCTGAGATAGACACACCCCCTTGGGGTTGCCCGTGGAGCCAGAAGTGTAGGTTATTTTGGCGGTTTGCTCTGGAATGATGGTCTTTGGCTTATCCAATGGCGTCAGCATTAACGAAAAAGGACCGATATGTAGTTTGTTGGGTGCCTTGCATTCCTGAATAGCCGATATTTTTTGTTCTTCTGTGATGATCCAGCCAGCGCCGCAATCATTGAGTGCATACTGGCGCTGAAGAGGGGTAAAAAATGGAGGCAGGGGAACACCGGGCAGGCCAGCCTGATAAAGTGCCAGGTCCAGTATTAGCCATGCCGGACCATTGGCAATGTCTATGGCGACAGGCTGCCCGCCATTACAGTTTTGCTTCAACCAGTCTGTGGTTTGATCAATAGTGTGGATGAGTTCCTGATAACGGCACCCCCATCCTGCGCCACTAACGGCAAGTTTATCCGGCTGTTGGCGAGCTTGTTTGCGGATAGCCGTGATGACCTCACTCATTGGCCTGCTCCAGCCATTGGGTAGTGCAATCGGGCCAGATATTTTTTGGATTTTCTGTCGCCTGCCATTCCAGCCGTATTATCATTATGCACCGGAAGTAAACGACAGCCAGCGGCAATATCGCCAAACAACACTTGCGGAGAGGTAGCGTAATAGGTGCCCCACTTTACGCTCTGGTCTTGCAGACGCGATTGATCTGCCCGTGCAAGTTGACGCGGATCAAGCCCTAAATGGTTAAAAAACCGTGCCAACACACGGGTTCCGGTAATGGTAGCATAGCTTAACTCTTGCGATTTGAGGTAATCAGCAAGCACCATGAACAAAAAGAAGGTGGCTCCCTGTCCTTGCGAGGCCAGGCTCCCTAATTCTGCAATTTTTTCACGCTCAACGCGGTGACCAAGTTTATTACTGATTTCTTGTTCTATTGGCTGATCCAGGTATTGCTCCAGAAAAAGTGGCGCGTCATTTGCCAGGCGAAAACCAATGGCCGCCAGTATATTTCCGGAAGCATTGCGGGCGCTCATGAGATAGGGGTAATGCGTCTTTATTACCGCGCCATATTTTTCCGCATAGGTTTTTTCAATAAAGGCTTCAACTTTGCGGCGTTCAGGTAAAAAGTATTGAGTCAGGGAAATGAGGGCAGGGGTCACTCTTGCAAACCGGCCAACGGTATGGCGGTTAATCATTACCTGTCCGCGATGTTCACCATCATTGCTGATCTGTAGTTTCAGGACACTCACAATTTTGCCTCGCTTTTGTCTTGGGGTTTGCTTTCGCTCATAACCACAAGACGAAGTCGTCATTCTTCACCCTCTATTGCTTCTGCAATTTTTTTCATGATACTTGGCACATGTCAGCAAATGCGCTTGAAACCACATATATGGAGCAACGTGCCAACCTCATCCGGTTTCTGGCTGCGCGGCTCCGCAATGAAGCCATTGCAGAAGAGCTGGTGCAGGAATTGTGGATAAAAGTAAGTGCCAACAAAATCACTGAGCCAGTGGGCAACCCGGTGGGTTATCTGTTTACCATGGCGGCAAACCTCTCACTTGATAACATACGCCAAAGACAACGCCGTAACCGCCGTGATGAGAAATGGACAAATGAGAGCACCAATAAGGTCGGTGGCTTTACTACCAGTTATGATGAAGATGGTGAAACGCGCCTGCTGCGCGCCGAAAATATAGCAAAAGTGCGCGCCGCCATAGACACCCTGCCACCCAAAGCCCGCCAGGCCTTTGTTTTGCACCGCATGCAGGGTTTATCCCATAAACAGGTTGCCGCAGAACTTGGTATTTCAGTCAGCACAGTGGAAAAACATATTATCAAGGCCATGCGGGCTTTGACGGTGATTTTACGTGAGACAGAACCATAAAAACGGCCCTGAAATCAACGTTTGGAGCCTAAAGAATATTTTATTGTAAATAAAACTGGAGGTTTTGCCTAGGCGGCGGCGTTACCACAATAAGACATAAGAAAGTAAACCATGACCAGCACGTCAGAAAATAGCGCCATTGGCGCCCTGGAAGAACAGGCTCTGCAATGGCATGTCCGGCTACATAGCGGGTCAGCCACAGAACAAGACTGGCTTGCGTTTACTGACTGGCTGGAGGCCGATCCGGCACACAATGATGCCTATACAGGTGTGGCATTGACCTGGGAAGCCAGTAAACATCTAAAAGACGTTTTTGAAAATGAACGGGCACCGCAAACCGATAATGTTGTGGCTTTTCCCTTTCACCGTTTGCGTCAAGCCATCAAGACCAAACCTTTGGTATTTGGCGGCGGATTTGGGGCGGCCATTGCCGCTACGCTGTTGGTATTAATGGCGCCGGTCTTTCTTGGTCAGAACGGTATGCCAAACGGTATCAACTACGCCACCGGCGTTGGCGAACAACGCACCGTTGCCCTTGCCGATGGCAGCACTGTCATTCTCAACACCAATTCCTCTATAACCGTGCGTATGGACAAACAGGTCCGAAATATCGCCTTAAATCATGGGGAAGCCTTTTTTACGGTAAAACACGAAAAACAACGTGCATTTATTGTGGCGGCCAATGATTTGAATATTCGTGATGTGGGCACACAGTTTGATGTGCGCATGGATGCAGATCGCACACTGGTTTCCGTTACGCAGGGTATTGTTGAACTGTTGAATCAGACACAAAATCAGGCACTGGCCGATCAACCCCTGCGTCTTGTTAAAGGGCAACAGGCGGTCCGCGACTCCAGCAACAAGATCAGTATTCAAGCCTTTGATGCTGAGCGGGCTACGGCCTGGCGGCAGGGATATTTGGTGTTTGAAAACACTGAACTGCCTAAGGTCATAGCCGAACTGAACCGCTATTTTGAACGCCCAATCCGCCTGGTCGATGTGGATACATCAAAGTCGCGCTTTTCCGGCATTTTGCAAATTGCAGATCAGGATCGCGCTGTGAGGGATATTGCCGCACTTGAATCTCTAAGTGTTGCGGTTACAGATTTTGAGATCATACTGAAACCTGATAGTCAAATTCATCAATAATATTAACAGATTGCGCTGTGCCCATGTTTCTTAACCGCATATCTGGAGCTGTTTTCTTTTGCTTGCTCCCCGGCTTGATTGCCGTGGCTCTATTGGGCACGCCCGCGCTCGTTCAAGCCGCCGCGATCAAAACCTATATTGTTGATCTGCCCGCCCTAAAACTGGAGCGTTCACTGACCCAGCTTGCCAGGCAAATCGATATTTCCATTGATTTTTCTGCGATTGATTTAAAGGCAGATAAGCAGCAGGCTATCATCGGTCTTTTCACACAGGAAGAAGCGCTGGGTGCCATTCTGAGAGACACGCAATACAGTTTTGTAAAAGCAGGCACTGGTGCCTATCGCATCATCCTTGCCCCACCAAAACACAAATTACCTCATGCTAAATCAAAGTCATCAACAGGTGGAGAAGCGCAAAATACAGAAGAAACCATTATTGTGCGCGCAACCAAACGCGCCGGTGTGGCGTCACGATTACCAATGAGTATTAGCGTCACTAATGGTGACGAACTCGAATTGTTGCAGATTACAGATACGAATGCTCTGGCCCTGCATACCGCCGGCATGTCATCGACCAATCTGGGGCCCAGTCGCAACAAAATTTTTATTCGCGGTATTTCAGATGGCAGCTTTACCGGGCGGCAACAGGCGACCATTGGCGCCTATCTTGATAATATCCGTTTGAATTATAATGAGCCTGACCCATATTTGCAGATGGAGGACGTTGACCATGTTGAAGTTCTACGTGGTCCGCAAGGGACACTCTATGGCGCGGGGTCGCTTGGCGGGCTCTACCGGGTTATTACCAATGCCCCGGTTATGAATAAATACTTTGCCTCTATCAGGTTGGGCACTTCATTTACTAAAAATGGCGGCCTGAATGGCCGTCTGAGTTCAACCATCAATATTCCTTTGCTCGACGATAAACTGGCTGTGCGGGTGACCGGCTATCTTGACCACATGACTGGCTATATTGATGATAACAGACTGGGAGAAAAAAACGTCAATACCACAAACGTATTTGGGGCGCGTGGCAGGATTATGTGGAATATTGGTGATAATTGGCAAATGACAGCCGGTCTTAATTTTCAAGATGTTATCGCTGATGACACGCAATATTACCAGACAGATTTGGGGCCTTACCAGCGTAAGAATTACATCAGGGAGCCCCATGAGGATGATTATTACAACCCATATGTTGATCTGAAAGCGGCCTATCAATGGGGTGATTTTGTTTCCTCCACTTCATTGGTTCATCGCACCATCGGAGATGTTACAGATGCCTCAACGGCGATACCTGTTATTACTGGCCTGCCGGTTATAGCCAGTCCTTTTGACATGAACCGTACCATTAACATGTTGACCAATGAAACTCGTTTCGTATCACGCACAGGCGGGCGATTTGACTGGTTGATCGGCTCATTCGTATCCCAACGGCATGAAACCTATGTCTCTACTTTAACGGTGCCTGGCTCGGCATCTTTGCTTGTAGGCGGAGCGGTTGATGGAGATATTAGGTTCTCAGAAAACAGACAGGAACGCACCAATGAAGTGGCAGCCTTTGGCGAGGCTACAGCGCACCTGCCCTTGCGTTTTGATCTCACGGCTGGCATTCGCTGGTTTCACTCTGACGAGCGCAGCCGTGCCGTTATCGGTGGTTCATTGGGGGCAAATCGGGTTACCCGGTCTGGCAAAAGTAAGGATCGGGGGTTTACGCCAAAATACGTTCTTAGCCACCGCCTTAATGATCAAAGCCTGCTCTATGTGCAACGCACTGAAGGCTATCGCCCTGGGGGTATCAATCTAAATAGTCCCGACAGCGTATTTTTTGAAAACGATGAAACTGAAAACGATCAGGATCAGCGCTTTGAACCTGATAAATTGATTATGTATGAAAGTGGTGGCAAGTTTGCGTTTGCCAGAGGCGATCTGCAAATTGATTTTTCCGCGTTCACCTTCAAATGGAATGATATTCAGTCGGACCAGATATTGCCCGATGGTTTTTCGTTTATTCTTAATGCTGGCTATATTCGCAGCCGGGGTTTGGAACTGGATGTTCGGGTTAGGCCGATGCCGGGCCTGAAAATTGATGGTAACATCGCCTTTAATGATGCGGATCTGGTCATTGCCAATCCCTTTCTTGGGGCCAACCCCAATAATCAACTGCCCAGCATTCCGCAACTGGCCGGAGGCGTTTCCACAGAATATACCTGGTCGGCATGGGCCGATAATTCCTGGCAGCTCAGCACAGATTTTAGCTATACGGGCAAGTCGCACCTTACCTTTTCCAGCCTGGATAATCGCCATGCCCAACGCTCAAGGATACTCAATGCCCGATTGGCCCTTGATAGCCCTTCCGGCTGGCAGGCTTCGCTTTACGTTCGCAATATTCTGAATGAAAAAGCCAATACTTTTGCATTTGGCAATCCCTTTAGTTTTCGCCAGACTCTACAGCATACACCACCCGTTCCCCTGACGGTTGGGATGTCGCTGAATGTAGAGTTTTGAATTTTGAATATATCTGAAAACCCATTGGCGATTATGACAAACCCAACATAGCTTTTTAGCACTTCTTCATGGCCTCTGGCCTGGCGCATTCAGCAAAGAAATTTGTTATGGCACTCAGGCACAGCCAAGTCTCAAATGATGGGCCTGTTGATGGATGGGCTTGTGGATGGATAGCACCATCCGGATTTGTGTTTTTCCATCCCTCGAAACATGGAGGGCAACTTGCCGGTAATATACCTTGCAAGCGCCAGCGTTGGATAAGGTTTGGCAATCCCCCCACCCTGAAAAACTTAATGCGGCCAATTTCTCTGGCCGCTTTCCTCTCCCTTGAGGGAGAGGAGTAAGATGAGGGGATGGGGCGTTATAAGGCATATCTGTGCCGGTGCGTTTATCAACTCACAAGCCCCTCACCCCGCCCCTCTCCCCAAGGAGAGGGGGAAGTTATCCCTTGCATAAGACCATCAGGGTCACATCAAGGGGCACACACTACCCCTTAATGCCCCTCACGCTGTCAATGAAATGCCCCTAAAGTGATCCTTATCGCGCTTTTATGGACCCATAAATCAGGCTTATTGACCCTTAATGACCCTAATCGAAACGGGGATAATAACTTTATTGGTGCTATCGCCTGTCGGCACCATGAGCACACTAATCCCCACCCATGCAAAGCAAGCTATACTGGTGCAATTTGAGATCACTGGGCATGTTCCCTGCGCTCTGATAGCGAGGCTTGCCATCGCGATAACACAAAGAAAACGGCTCATGTAGCGGGAGCCAGCACCACTATAGCACAACTAAAACTGCTCAGAAAGGCGGCGCCAGAACGGCGTTATTCGAGGCCGCTTCGCGGCACCCCAGAGCCTGCGCCGGCGCAGGCTGGGAATGAGGCGGAAAAGAAAAATTGGTGCGCCCAACAGGACTCGAACCTGTGACCCGCTGATTAAGAGTCAGCTGCTCTACCAACTGAGCTATAGGCGCATACCATTATCTGGCTATGCAACATATCTTTGCTATGCGCTTTTGCAAGAGGGCAATCGGTATGTATGGATACACCAAGGAGATGTCTCCACAATGATAGAACACATGACTAATTGGTGACATGCCCGCGTAATTCACACTCTCTAAGCAACATACCCAGCACACCATGTTTTGATTGGGCGGCTGTGACAATCTCGGCAAAAGATTTGCTGGCAAGAGAGCTGCCCAACTTGCATAAATCATTGATATGTTGCGTAAGTAACAGGCGCAGGGCTTGATCGCTGAGTTTGTCAAGCTGGGGCAGGTCCTGGGCTTCACGTTCAATGCGGTCCAGGCGTTCGTCAAGAGATTCCATAAATGCTCGCTCGTATGGGTGATGGCAGTCGTGTTTGTCATTGTCTGCGAACGCAACCAATGCAGCTTTTGACAAGCGCACATGTAGGGGGAATATGGAGTAGTTAAACCTGTCCAATCAGACAGGATCAACTTTAACGCTTTGTAATCTTCGGGTTTTCAGATCAGAATTTGCAAAGTGCGTATGGCTTCGACAACGGCTTGCAGCCGCGTTGACACTTTCATTTTTTTCTTGGCATTTTCAATATGATAGTGAACAGTCCGTTCGGATATTTCAAGAAGTTGAGCGATTTCCCAATCCGTTTTCCCTTTGGCAACCCAACTTAGTGCTTCACGTTCACGGTCTGAAAGGATTCTCTGCGGATTGGGATAAGAAGTTGTTGATTCGGGATTAAGCACGCAGGCCCTTCGATAAAACGTCAAAACAGCCATTTCCAGTATGAGGCGCTCGGTTGCGTTAATTTTTTTGAAATCTCCGGCAATCAGCATCAGGGTAGGGCGGTTATTGCGACCTTTAAGCGGGTAACAATACCCATGATTCATGCCAAATTTTTGTATCTGGATAAAGACTTTACGCCCACGTGGGCTAAGAAGTTTTTCATGATAAACCTTCTCTAAAGGCATTGGTTTGCAAGCCAGTTGCGCAGTGCGAAAAAGAGGGCTGACGAACAGACTTTTGCTGGCAAAATATTCTTCAAGAAAGGCATCCGGCACGGTGCCTAAAATCAAGTTCTCCCGCCAGTCATTGCTGACATGGCGAATTTCGGCAATGGCAAATGGCCCCAATACCATTTCATCCAGATATTGGCGGAAGGTTGCGACCAGAGCATCATTACTTGGAGCATGAACAAGTTCCAGAACAATATCTGGCAGGCAGGCATCGCGGCTGGTGGCAGCGGCGCTCATGCGTAGTCCCTCCGTGTGGTAATATAGCATAATTTATACGTGTGGGAAAGGGGTCAATCGGGTTCTGAACCTGGTGCCAGGGTCAGGTGCAGGCCATTAAAACCGGGACGCATCAATATCTGGCAGGAGAGGCGGGAATTATCCTGCACCTCAAAGGCCTCGTCCAGCATATTTTCTTCTTCTTCGGTCGGCGGCACCAGCTTGTCTAACCAGGCTGGATCAACATAAACGTGGCAGGTGGCGCAGGCGCACGCACCGCCGCATTCGGCCTTGATCGGCAAGCCATAATCGCGAATCACCTCCATGGCGCGCCAACCCCCAAGGGCGAGTAGTGCATGGTCCTTGCCGTCCTGTGTGGTGACGTTAAGGATGATTTCCAGGTCTTGATTTTGTGTGCTCATGGCGCCGATTAACGTGTCTGCGATAGCGTTGCAAGGGGGGATTACCCGTTTAGCTGCTCAGCGGTACGGTCCAGCCAGCGGCGTAAGGTTTCATAGGGTTGCAGCGAAAAGCCGCCTTCGGGGGCGACATGGGTGTAGGCATAAAGAGCGATATCTGCAAGGCTGAACTGATAACCCGCAAACCATTTCTGGTTATGCAAAGTGCGCTCCATCAGGGCCAAGGCATCCTGGCCCTTTTCGGTAAGGGCCGGATCAATATCCGCATCTTTCATACCGCGATACTGGATCAAAGCCCGGCGCACGGCAATGGCTGGTTCATGGGTATACTGCTCCCAAAACAGCCAGGAATACATTTGGGCGCGGTCAAATGGATCGGGGGGAATGAGTGTAGAGCCTTCAGCAAGATACAGCATAATAGCATTGGATTGCGACAAGGCGCGGCCAGTCGCAAAAGTAATGGCCGGCACTTGCCCGCCTGGGTTAACTGTATCCAGATAGTTTTCTGTCCTAGAAGCGCCATCAAAGATAGGCACCTCAATCCAGTCATAATCCAGGCCCAGAATATCAGCGACCATGCGCACTTTCTCGCAATTTCCTGATCCGGTAAAACCATAGAGCTTGAAATGGTCCATTGGACTGACCCTCATACTTATTTTACACCCAGTTTCTTCTGCAGGTTGGTCGATGAAGTGGTATATTGAAACCGCAATTTTTCATTTGGCCGAACGTAACGAAATGCCTGTTGTGACATTAATGCCGCCTCATGAAAGCCCGAAAGGATGAGCTTTAGCTTGCCGGGATAAGTATTGATGTCACCTATGGCAAAGATTGTGGGCACATTGGTTTCAAATTTCTCGGTATCAACCGGGATGAGGTTATTTTCCATGGCAATGCCAAAACCGGCCACCGGCCCCAGTTTCATGGTCAGGCCAAAAAACGGCAGGAGTGCATCACAGGACACATCGGTTTCACCGTCGGCGGTTTTGATCGTCACAGAATGCAGGTGGCCATCCTCGCCGTGCAAGGCCGTGATCTGGCCCGTATAGAGCGTCATGCCCCCTGCCGCGACTAACGTGCGCATTTTATTGACGCTATCTGGCGCCGCGCGAAAGTCCGGGCGGCGATGCACCAGACCAAGAGATTTGGACAAAGGTCGAAGCGCCAACGACCAGTCGAGTGCCGAATCACCGCCACCAGCAATGAGTATATTTTTATCGCGAAAATTTTCCATATGTCGCACCGAATAAAAAACGCTTTTGCCTTCATAGTCTGCAAGGCCGGGTATGGGCGGTTTTTTAGGTTGGAACGAGCCCCCCCCGGCGGCAATGACGACCACCGGCGCTTCTATGGTGGTGCCAAGATCCGTGGTCAGGCGCCATTTTTTATTGTCCAGTTTCTCAAGATTTACGGCCATTTGCGAAAGGTGAAATTGCGGCTTGAATGGTGCGATTTGTGCCAGCAAATTCTGTGTTAGCGCATCGCCCGAAAGCACCGGTATGCCAGGGATGTCGTAAATGGGCTTCTCCGGATAGAGTTCCGCGCACTGTCCACCGGGTCGATCCAGTATATCTACCAGATGAGCATTTAGGTCCAGCAAGCCCAATTCAAACACGGCAAACAGGCCAACCGGGCCAGCGCCGGCAATGATCACATCGGTTTCAAAATGGCCGCCTGCTGGCTGTGTGGAAAATTCAGTGGTATCAGTCATGGCATTCCTCTTCTGCCAGAGGTGTTACGGCGCAGATACACCAAGATCAAGCCTGTTGCCACCTGTGCGTTCAGGCTTGCCAGTTGCGCAACATTCTATAGGTTCCGCCGCGATAACCGCGAGAAGTAATCGATGACCCAATATGCCTCTGATCCGCGACGCAATACTGGCGCGCAATGCCAGACCATGGAAAATGTGCGTTATGAAATCGACCGTCTTGATCGTTTGCTGGTCAAATTGCTCAAAGAGCGTCAGGATTATATGGATGCGGCGGCACGGATAAAGCGGGATCGCCATGTGGTGCGCGATGAGGCCCGTATTAAAGACGTGGTAGATAAGGTGTTGCAGAGTGCAAAACGCGAAGGGTTAAGCCCCGATATTGCCGAGCCGGTCTGGCGCACCATGATTGAACGCTGTATCGCTTATGAGCTTTCGCGCTGGGACGAGATACGCAAAGCCTGAATACGCATTTTATAGGTATGTTGGTCGATAAATTTCAGGGCCTCATTAATAGACGCCTGTACATCCTGCGCAGCCACAGACCGGCCCGTAGGGGCCAAACGGGTCGCTGCTTCCGCTGCGGAACAGGCCTTTGCCAGTTTATGGGCACCAATGCTACGGGCTGAGCCTTTCAGGGAATGTGCCGCCGAAGCCCAGCTTTCCTCATCGGCTTTGGGGTCCAAAAGGCGCATCCACATTTCCACTTGCTGGCGAAATAGAGCAAAGACCTCATCCTCCAGCGCCAAATCCCCACCGCTATATAATTTCAAATGTTCCAGATCTATGGCAGGTTCTGCACTCATGGTTTTTCTTGTGCTTTAGCGGTTTAACGTGAATGATCTGTTCAGCTTGGCTTCATCTTGGTTAATTTAACCTTATATCTTCCATAAATCTCATGATTGGAGGTCATTATGCGTAATCGGTATCTACTCTCGGCTGGGGCCTTGGGCATTCTAGTATTGGTTACCGGGGCAATGGTTGGCGTGGCGCAAGCCGACGAGGTGGAGCGTTTCACCCCTCCAAGAATGGCTGTGCATAATGGCGATGGTGCCAGACAAAACCGGCGTAATAACGATCATAATGTGAACCGCAATGTGAACCGTAACCACCAGGGCAATCGAGGGAATCGACGCCAAAATCGTAATCGCAACCGCGATGGCAGTCATAATGCCAATAATGGTGGTGGGTATAATTACAACCAAAATGCCAACAATAATCATAATAATGGAAACAGTGCACGCCATGTGCGCCGTGATACCCGGCAAGAACGCCGTCATGCACGCCGCGATGCCAAGCATTACAGTAACCCGGCCAGGCATGAACGCCGACATGCCCGTGATGAGCGCCGTCACGACCGACGTCATTACCGCGAGGAACGCCGCCAGAACCGCCGTCATTATTATGGCGGACGCAATTATTCCAGTTTCTCTTTGGGACTGGGCTATGGTGGTTATGGGTATGGCCGCAACTATTTTGGCAACCGGTATGGTTACCCCTATTATAATGATTACGACCTGTTTCCCTGGTGGTATGGCAATAATTTTGGCTATCGGACTAGAAACGGTTATCGTACAGGGTATGGGCACATTGGGCACTCCAACATCTATTGCACAGACCCTTATCACCAAAGTTATGGTGTGAATTGGGGCGGCAGTTACCGTGATCAATATGCCTATAGTGAATATACTGATGGCACCTATGGCGGCGTTGATGTGCGTGACTGTCACCGTGAAACCCATCGCGGGGTTTATGGTCGCCGTGCCGCTATTGTTTCATCAATGGTTTGTTTTAGTCCGGCCTCTGGTGACTATGTGGAATCCGGCGCACAAACGCTGGTTAGTTACGTGCACTAACCACTGGTATATCCAATTACCGTGTCGGCAGTATTTCAAAAGTTGCCGACACGGTAATGCGGGTTGAAACTTGACCTGCCGCTACAGGGGTCGGGGCAGAATCAGCCGCCATACTCATCCGGGCCATTGTTATTTCAGGACGCGGCCCTCCATAGGACTGTTCACGCATTTCCAATATTTGTCCCAGTTGGACACCCGCGTTTTGCGCATAAAGCTCAGCTTTGGCCAGCAGGGCTTTAATGGCTTTTTTGCGTGCTTCATCCTGGGCCTCATCGGCCCTGGAAAGACCAAAGGATATACCGCCAATGGAATTGGCACCCGAATCAACCAGTGCATCAATGGCCTCGCCCAGCCCATCCAGTTTGCGTACTGTGGCACGCACCTGATTGGTCACGCGATAACCGGTAATGCGCTGGCGATTGCCGCTATTGGCACGATATGGCGCGTAAACGGGGTTAACATTAATTCCGGTAGTTTGAATGTCTTTTTCCTTTACGCCAGCAGCTTTCAAGGCCGCAAAAACGTCGTTCATCTGCTTGCGGTTGGATGCCAAGGCCAGCTTGGCGTTTTCCGCCTCGCTGATTACACCGGCGCTGATACGGGCAAGGTCGGGAGTGCCGGTAACTTCACCGGTGGCATTAAGAATGAGCTTGCCGCCTTTATCAGCACCGGATTGTTCCGCACAAGCAGGTGGGGTGAAGATAAGGGTGAGTATTCCAATCAGGGAAAGTAGTTTCATAATAGCCTCTTTTCGCTTGTGACGGGTATTTTAGGCTAAACCATTTGACTGGCAAGCCTGAACCTAAACGAAGTTGATGCTTAAGCGGTATTTAATGAGAACTATTTAGCCGTTGTCTTGTCACACATTCGTATTTTCCCGCCCTTTTCCTGAAACCACCTGCCGTGGTCTACTGGCAGAAACTTGAAACAACAAACCCTGATCAGCAGGAGCAAAAAGTAGCTTAATTTACGCCAGAAACTGTCCAACCATTGGGGAGTAGCTCATTATGGGTTTGACAGGAAAAGCCAATCTGCGGCGCAAATGCGTCTCGCATAGGGATAAACCTGTGCTTCACCGCATTTGCTGGCATCTTGACCTTCCCTGTCAAACAGAATTGTATAAAATTAATAGGTCCTGACCCTAGGTCCTGTTGACATTCAGCTTGCCCATTTCAATGCGGCAACGAGATTTAGGAAGCCTGCATAATTTCTAGCGAGCTTGTCGTAGCGCGTGGCGATACGGCGGAAGTGTTTGATTTTACCGAAGAAACGCTCGATCAGATTGCGTTCCTGATAGAGTTCTTTATCCAGATGTC
>JAJFFP010000070.1 GCA_021776595.1 Robiginitomaculum sp.
CGCTTAACCAGCACGCGGTCATGCAAAGGACGGAATGTCATATCAATCGTCTCCGAATTGCTTTTCAAAATGAAACCAGATCAGCAGGTCGATACAGGGCTTGTTAGCACTCACCCTGCCCGGCTGCTAATGCAAGAGGGAAGTAGGTAAGCCGGGGCTGTGAGTCAAGGGATTGAGTGTGGGAAAGTTTAGCCATTGCACAAAAATAAAGCCCTGCCTGCGATCACTTGCTTACCTTTCTTGCACACGTCTTGCCCGAACCGCATGATTGCGCCCGGCCAGTACAAACGGGGAAGATGCGGGGCAATGAATAACCGCGTATCTTTATATTTTTTGAGCGATTGATCATCGCCCCGCATCGGTATTTTTCGCGCCATCCATGAAATTTAATCCGCAACGAGGAACTGGCGCGCCACAGTCTTCCGTGCTGCGTTATCACACGGGTTTAGGCAACCGGCTTCAACCACATTTCAGGCCGCTCCGGAAAATGCCTTCCCCGGGTTGAAGCGCCGCCATTATGGGGCACCGCGCGGTCTGTGGGATAAGTTAATGTGATGCGGTGCCTTGAATATACTCTCTGGTTGTCATTGCCCGACTGGTTCGGGTAATCCAGATTGGCAATGCCTCTAATCCTGAGCTTATCGAAGGATGGATTACCGGGACAAGCCGGGTTGTGACAGACTGATGCCTATTTTCTTTTGTTCCAATGTGGTTGCAGCTTTTGTATGATTGCATCTTCCAGACCTGCCGCCATATCCAAATCAAAAATACCAACTTTGGTTGGCACGACACAATAATATCCGAATATTTCCACCGGACTTCCTTCTAATAGTGACCGTAACAAAATTGCATTCAAACGGATATTGGTGCTTTGAGTGAGTCCTGGGTTTGCATAAAAATATAGGCGCTTTGCCAATGTTTGACTGGTTTCTCCCACATACATAACCCGTTCACCAGCAACAAATGAGTACATTGCAGGTGAATTTTCTTGCATTTTTCGTTGATTGAATTTGAGCTTCCCTCTCTCCTCGTACCAATGACCTATTGGTCGAAAACCAATGTCAATTATATCACTTAACGCTGGTTGGCTTGCTGTTTGCGTGGTTCTACTAGCGGACCGTTGGACCTGTTTGGCTTTTTTAATCGTAGCTGTTGTGTTTATAACTTGGGTTTTTCCGGCGACATATTTTATGACCTTTTTGGTTCCACCACACCATTTGCAATAGCCTTTACGTCGATCAAATCCGTTTAACCTTTCTAGCTTAGTGGTCGTTTGATTAGCTTGCTGACGGTGAGAAAATTTGAGTCTTGGGGCAATGCAGTCATCGCAAATAGCTGCAGGAACCAAGCGTTTTAACAAGGCCGTTACTTTATCCAAATCAGACATTTCAAGCCACCTTTACCCGTTCCAGCCCCTTAACCAAATCTGCCTTGTTCAGCCTGATTTGCGCCAAATCATAGGCATTTTGCAGGCGTAGCCAGTGATCGGCAGTGGAGCCGATCACGACTTCAAGCCGCATGGCCATTTCCGGCGAGATGGCACTGGTGCCATTGACCACCTTGTAAAGCTGCTGCCGGGTGACCCCCAGGGCTTTGGCCGCTTGGGCGATGGACAAGCCCAGGGCATCAAAATCATCACGCAGGCCGCAGCCCGGATGCGGTGGGGCAAACATTGGCATTGGCATCTTCATTTCTCCTTTTCAGGCTGGCTTCATTGCCTATGGAAAACTGTTAGTGGTAATCTACAAAATCCACATCAAACGCATCACCCTTTTCAAAGCGAAACACAATCCGCCAATTAGCACGAACCGTGACCGCCCACTCTCCTTTACGTTGTCCTTTAATTGATGAAGACGAAAAGACGGGCGTTGCATTTGCTCAACCTTTTGCGCCGCATCCAAAGCGGCTAACAAAACACTGATCCGGACCACCATGTCAGCAGGAAGTTTGCTTCGGTCGCCCTGCTCAAACAACCGTTTTAACCCACGATGTTTGAAGCTGAGAATCACGCCGCATTGTAAACCGTAAGTTTACAGATGTCAATCAATGCAACCCCTTGCCCATCAGCACCAGCGGCACCGGAACACCATTGCTGGTGATCTCGTCCCAGGCCCGCATCGGCGTGTAACCGCAGGCTTTATAGAGCGGTACACCGGCGGCGGTGGCGGCCAGTTCCACCTGCGTGAAACTTTCCGCACGAGCGGCGTCTTCGCATAAATTCAGGATCAGCCGCCCCACACCTTTGCGGCCATGATCCGGGTCGGTATACATGGCCCGCACCCGCGCCGCCTCTTTGGCCGCATCCAGCAGGCGCGGATTACGCCCCGATGTGTGATCGCCGCCAAACAAGGTTTCGCGCCGGGACCAGCCGCCGCACCCGGCCAGATCATCGCCATCAAACACCATAAAATACGTGCCATCGGCAATCAGGCGCGAATCCACCCCCATAATCTCGAAACTGGCCTCAACCTGCTCCGGGCTAAGAAAATCAGGCAAAAATGCCGATATGGCGCGCTTCATCAAACGATGCAGCGCCGGTAAATCGGCCTCATTGGCCAGCCGGTGGGTGAGATTTGGTGCGGTCATAGCCTTACCCTATGACACAATGGCAGACCTTCAATACACCGTAAGATTGAGATTTTTTTTCATTTAACATTGTGCGCATAATTATTATGATTTATTATGTGATTTTATGATGAGGAGATAACGTTATGGCGACAGAGCGGTTAACCGTTTCCCTTGCCCCAGAGTTGCGGCACTGGATTGAAAGTGCGATTAAATCGGGGGGATACTCCAGCGCCAGTGATTTTGTTGCAACCCTTGTTCGCAACCACCGGCGTAGTGAGCAATTGGACCATTTACTTGCTGAAGGTCTCGGCAGTGGTTCAGGCATTACCCCTGACGAAAATTACTGGGCGGATAAAAAGGCCGCCCTTGTGAAAAAAGTCTCATAATGAAGGAACGCCGTTATCTCATCCGTCCCCAAGCGGAAACTGATCTTGATGACCATGCACGGGCTATTGCCCAGGACAATCTTGCTGCGGGATTAAGGCTATATGATCGTGCAGCGGCGACCTATAAAATGCTGTGCGACATGCCGCAAATGGGGGTTGTTTATCATACAACCAAACCAGACCTTATCGGCATGCGCTATATCCCGATCAAAGACTATTCGCGTTATCTTTTTTTTTACAAGGTCGACGGACAAGCCATCGATATTATTCGTGTTTTACACGACAGAATGGACAGGGATGGCTGGCTTTGAATCTTATGCTTTCAAGTGTTAAAGGATAAAATGGACGCACTCTACACTTCGTCATTAAAAGCGATGGATCAATGGTTTGAGGCATTAGCACAAACGATTGAGCAGCCGTGCCGGATTGAAAAGGAAAGAACTTACGATTATCGGTACAAAAAGCAGTCTGTTTATCAAGCTATTATTCTGAAACTTGCCCGGATAGTGACAGGGTTGCGGGCTATAAGCACATTAAACAAAGCAGGCCTCTATCAGGAACAGGCTGCATTACAAAGAATGCAAGACGAGTGTGATGAAGATGTTATGTTTTTATCTTTCGCAACTATTCATAATGATTTCACAGAACATCACCAGAAATATCTGGACTATTTCTTTCAAGAAGAATTTGATGATCCGGACAGCGCCTTAAATTCTACGCAGAAACGAGGGATGATATCTCGGCAAAAAATACGGGCATTTATTACCAAGGATCGCGACAATGGCTTTAGTCAAAGCTATGTGGTTGAGGTTTTCAGATCTATTCGCAAGCTTTACTCCGGTTATGTTCATGGTGCCTCACCACATATAATGGAGCTTTATTTTGGTAATCCTCCTAAATTTCATTTACTGAATACGGCCGACTCACCCTTTGTTCAAACTTATACGAATGATCGTCTCAATTATTATTAGCGTGCTTTATGCTCCTTTGCTTTTTCTGCCAAGGCTTTTGGCCAAGACGAGCTATGCGATACAATTATTGCGTTTTCAGAAGAATTTGCCGAGCAATCAGGACACGAGGATCAATTGCGAAATACGTCCTGCCCGTAAAGGTTTAGTCGGCCAATCCAGAACGACCTGAAAGCTGAATCGGATACCCTGTACACCCCGGTCACAACACGGCTAGGCCACCCTTTTCCCTCATCTTGAGCCTGTCGAAAGAAGAGGGAAAAGAAGGTAAGAGCACAGCTCAGGCGACTCTTTTCTTGACGTTAACGTAAGCGTTATATATGAGTGCACTCATGCCTCACAGCACAAGCAGAACTTATTCCATTTCTGAGCTTGCCGGTGAATTTGCAATCACCGCAAGGGCATTGCGCTTTTACGAAGATAAAGGCCTGCTGACCCCGGCACGGGACGGCCAGACCCGTGTTTTCTCGGCTACAGACCGGGCGCGCCTGCGCCTTGTTTTACGCGGCAAACGGGTTGGTTTTTCGCTTGATGAAATCCGTGAAATGCTGGACATGGAGGCCTTAACGTCCGGCAGCCCGCAACATTTAACCCTGTGGCAAAAGCGTTTTCGCGCCCGCATTGATGCACTGAAACAACAGCGCCGCGACATTGAAGATGCCATTGAAGAACTGCAAGCCGGATGTGCCTGGATGGAAGCCCGCCAGGCCGATATGGAACCCTCAGAAGAAATTAAATCACGCGCCCGTGCGTTCGAGGCTTTGGCCCGCGCACGCCTTGAACATTAGGAGACTGATACAATGCCAAGTTACACCCCGCCTGTCCGCGATATGAAATTTCTGCTCCATGAAGTGCTGAAAATTGAACAATACGCCACCCTGCCCAAGTTCAACGAAGCGCCGCGCGATCTGGCGGATGCAATCATGGATGAAGCGGCCAAATTCGCCGAAGGGGTGTTGCAACCCTTGAACCAGATTGGCGACCAAAAGGGCTGTGTGCGTCATGATGATGGTTCGGTCAGCACCCCGCCGGGCTTTAAGGAAGCCTTTGACCAGTTTGTGGAAAACGGCTGGCCGCTGCTGGGCGCCGATCCTGAATTTGGCGGTCAGGGGCTGCCCGGTGTATTGGGCATTGCGGTTTCCGAAATGATGAGCACGGCGAATACCGCCTTTGCCATGTATCCTGGGCTAACGCGCGGCGCGGTCGAGGCCATACTGGCCGGCGGCACCGATGAGCAAAAACAAAAATACCTGCCCAAAATGACCACTTGCGAGTGGGGCGGCACGATGAATTTGACTGAACCGCATTGCGGCACGGATCTGGGGCTTTTGAAAACCAAGGCCATCCCCCAAGCCGATGGCACCTATAAAATTACCGGTCAGAAAATCTTTATTTCCTCTGGCGAGCATGACCTTACCGACAATATCATCCATATGGTGCTGGCACGTATTGAAGGTGCACCCCAGGGCACCAAGGGTATTTCGCTGTTTATTGTGCCCAAAGTCATGGTCGGTGATGATGGTTCACTGGGTAAACGCAATGGCGTCTCCTGTGGTTCTATCGAGCACAAGATGGGTATCCACGGCAATTCCACCTGCACGATGAATTTTGATGATGCCACAGGCTTTCTGATCGGTGAGGAAAACAAGGGCCTGCGCCTGATGTTTGTGATGATGAATGCGGCCCGTCTTGGCACCGGCATGCAGGGGCTTTGCCAGGCCGAAGTCTCCTACCAAAATGCGGTAACCTATGCCAAAGAGCGCCTGCAGGGGCGATCCCTGACCGGCCCCAAAAACCCCGATGGCCCGGCCGATCCGATTATTGTGCATCCGGACGTGCGCCGCATGTTGCTGGAGCATAAATCCATCACCGAAGGCTGCCGGGCATTTTTATACTGGACGGCGCTGCACGGCGATCTGGAAGATCTATCACCCGATGAAAAAGTCCGCGAAAAGGCCGCCGATTATATGGCGCTAATGACCCCGGTGATCAAAGCCTATCTTACGGATCGCGGCTATCACAATGCCACCAACGCCCAACAGGTCTATGGCGGTCACGGTTATATTGAAGAATGGGGCATGTCGCAATTTGTGCGCGATGCACGCATCGGCATGATTTATGAAGGGGCCAACGGGGTGCAGGCACTGGACCTTGTGGGTCGTAAACTGGCCATGCACGGCGGACGGCCAATCATGAGCTTTTTTACTGAACTGGACACCTTTATTGCCGAAAACGATGGTATTAAGGGACTGGAAGGTTACATTGACGGGCTACGAACTGCGCGCGAACGCCTGAACACCGCCACCACCTGGCTGATGGAAAACTCGCTTTCCAATTTTGATAATGCCGGCGCGGGCAGCCATGATTTCTTACATCTCTTTGCGCTGACGGCCCTGACCTATATGTGGGCAATGATGGCCAAAGAAGCCTTGCTCAAAGCAGGTGATGAGCCATTTTACGCCGCCAAGCTGAAAACCGGGGCGTTTTTCCTCAGTCATGTCCTGCCCCAATCAACCACGCATCTGGCGCGGGTCGAAGCCGGTGCCAAAGATTTGATGGCAATGGAAGCGAGCGAGTTTTGAGCATGAATGAGGCTTTGGATTTTCCACTTCCCGACTGGTACAGGGAAGAAGACATCAACATTTTCCGCGATGCCACTTTTGGCTTTTATGAGCGTGAATGTGCGCCTTTATCAGAGAAGTGGCGAAAGCAGGGTATTGTCGATCGCGATGCCTGGACCAAGGCCGGGGCCATGGGCCTTCTTTGTGCCTCCATGCCCGAAGAATATGGCGGTGCAGGCGGTGATTACCGCCATGAAATGATCATTATGGAGGAACTGCACCGGGCCGGGGTCGATGGCTTTGGCATATCGCTTCATAATGCCATCGTGGTGCCCTATATCCTGCATTACGGCACCGAGGAGCAAAAACGCAAATGGCTGCCCAAGCTCGCCTCTGGTGAAATGGTCGGTGCCATTGCCATGACCGAACCTGGCGCCGGATCAGACCTGCAAGGCATTCGTGCCACTGCCAAAAAAACCGGCAATGGCTATGTGTTGAACGGCTCCAAAACCTTTATTACCAATGGTGGCACCGCCAATCTGGTGATCGTGGTTGCCAAAACCGGCGATGGCAAAAATGGCGGCGAAGGGGCCAAAGGCGTCTCGCTCATGGTGGTCGAGACCGATGGGGCCGAAGGCTTCAAGCGTGGCCGCAATCTTGATAAAATCGGCAATCACGCGCAGGATACGAGTGAGCTGTTCTTTGATGATGTGGAACTGCCGGCGGACGCCCTTTTGGGCACCGAGGAAGGTCAGGGCTTTTACCAGCTTATGGAACAATTGCCCCAGGAACGCCTGAACATAGCGGTGCAAGCGGTGGCGGCCATGGAACATGCGCTGCGCGAGACCATTGCCTATGTTAAGGAGCGCACCGCCTTCAAAAAGCCGATTCTGGCCTTTCAGAACACCCAGTTCAAACTGGCTGAGTGCAAGACGCTGACCACAGTGGCCAAGACCTTTACCTATCATTGCGCCGAGCGCTTGCTTAAAGGTGAACTGGACGCCACCACCGCCTCTATGGCCAAATACTGGGTCACCGATGCAGAAGGTAAGGTGATGGACGAATGTTTGCAGCTTTTTGGCGGCTATGGCTATATGGAAGAATATCCCATCGCCCGCATGTTTACCGATGCCCGTGTGCAACGCATTTATGGCGGCACCAATGAGATTATGAAGCTGCTGATCGCGAGGTCGCTCTAGGATGCCCCGGAGCGGATTTACCTCTAACCGTCATTCCGGCGTAGGCCGGAATCCAGAACAGAGTCACAACTGGACACCGGCTTTCGCCGGTGTGACGGCATGATTTTATTTTATACTCACTCCACAGGAGAAGCTCCCCATGACTGAAGCCTATATTTATGATGCCGTTCGCACCCCGCGCGGCAAAAAGAAAAACGGCTCTTTGCACGAAATTACCGCGCTGCAACTGGCCACCCAGCAATTAGAGGCCGTTCAGACACGAAATGGTCTGGATACATCGCTTGTTGATGATGTGATTTTAGGCTGTGTAACCCCGGTTGGCGAAGAAGGGGCGAACATTGCCCGCTCTGCGGTCATCAATGCCGGTTACGCCGAAACCACAGCGGGTTTTCAGATCAACCGCTTTTGCGCCTCTGCCCTGGAAGCCTGTAATCTGGCCGCAGCGAAAGTGATGTGCGGTGAAGCCGATTTTGTAGTTGCCGGCGGCGTTGAAGCCATGAGCCGGGTGCCCATGGGATCTGATGGCGGAGCGATGGGCGTTGACCCGGAAATTGCCTTTGATCATAATATCGTGCCGCAAGGCGTATCGGCTGATCTGATCGCCACCAAATATGGCTTTTCTCGCGATGATGTGGATGCCTATGCGGTGGAAAGCCAGAAACGCGCCGCGAAGGCCTGGAGCGAAGGCCGGTTCAAGCATTCTGTTGTGCCGGTAAAGGATCAACTGGGCCTGACCATATTGGACCATGACGAGCACATGCGCCCCGGCACCGATATGCAAAGCCTTGGTGGCCTCAATTCCGCCTTTCAGGCACTCTCGGAGTTTATCGGCCTCGATAGTGTCGCCATACAGAAATACCCAGAAGTGGAATACCTCAATTTCGTTCATACCGGCGGCAATTCCTCAGGTATTGTTGACGGGGCAAGTGCGGTTCTCATCGGCACCAAAGAAGCCGGGATAAAAGCAGGCCTGAAGCCACGCGCGCGGATGAAAGCATTTGCCTCTATTGGCTCAGAGCCAACCATCATGCTGACCGGCCCCATTACCGTTACCAAAAAAGCACTGGCCAAGGCTGGAATGGATGTGGGCGACATTGACCTTTGGGAGCTTAATGAAGCCTTTGCCGCCGTGGTCCTGCGCCACATGCAGGCATTTGACATCGACCCGGCGATCATGAACGTCAATGGCGGCGCCATTGCCATGGGCCACCCGTTGGGGGCCACCGGCGCAATGATTTTGGGCACGGTGCTGGACGAACTGGAACGCACGGACAAACAAACCGGCCTCGCCACGCTCTGTGTCGGCGGCGGCATGGGCACAGCAACGATTATCGAGCGGGTGTGATATATGACTGAGAAGAACCTAAGTCAGTCTTCTCCCGGAGCAAAACGACTCTTGGCTCTTGCTGTCGGCCTAGGCACAGGTGGGGTAACATTAAGTTTTTTTGCCAACCGTGTTGGAGATGCAACCGCCACAGGGTTGGCCTTACTGGTTTTTATTCTGTCTGCCGCAGCCATGGGCGCATTTACTATTAAGAAGAAAAACTTGGAAACATCTGCGAAAAATATTTCCGAAGAGGATAAAGAAACATGAAACACTTTACGATTGAAACCGACAAAGACGGCATTGCACTGGTCACATTTGACAGCCCTGGTGTCACCATGAATGTGCTTTCTGCCGACGTGTTGAACGAGATGGGGGAAATGGTTGATGCACTGGTCAGGGACGAGGCCATCAAGGGCGCAGTTGTTACCTCCGGCAAAGCCAATTCCTTTTGCGCCGGTGCCGATCTTTCCGGCCTTGGCAGCGTGTTTGGCGAGATAAAAAAACTATCCGCTGAAGAACGCAGCGCCCGGCTGTATAATGAATTTTTCAAAATCAATGAAGTTTTTCGCAAACTCGAAACTTGCGGCAAGCCGGTGGCTGCGGCCATTAATGGTCTGGCACTGGGCGGCGGTCTGGAAATTACGCTGGCCTGTCATTATCGCATCGCCGCCAATGATGACCCCAAAATGAAGCTCGGCCTGCCCGAAGCCATGGTCGGCGTGCTGCCCGGCGGTGGCGGCACCCAGCGCCTGCCACGTCTGATCGGGGCGATGAACGCCTTTGATTTGATGATGCAGGGCAAGATGATCAAGGCCGACAAGGCGCTGGCTCTTGGGGTGATCCATGAAACCGCACCGGGTGCAGAGCTTATCGAGAAAGCCAAAGCCTGGGTAAAGACCAACCCCGATGCCAAACAGCCCTGGGATCTGGAAAAATTTCGCATCCCCGGCGGCGGCCCCTATCACCCCAAAGGCGCACAAACCTTTATGGGCGTGGCCCCGATGATCCGCAAAAACACCTACGGCAACTACCCGGCGCAGCGCTATATCATGTCCTGCGTTTATGAAGGCCTGCAGGTGGATATTGATGCGGGTTTGCGCATAGAAGCGCGCTATTTCACGCGCCTGATGCAACGCCCCGAAAGCCGCAATATGATCCGCTCGATATTCCTGTCCAAACAGGCCCTGGACAAGGGCGGCACCCGGCCAGCGGGTCAGACAAAGGGCGAAATTAACAAAGTTGCCGTCATTGGTGCGGGCTTTATGGGTGCAGGCATTGCCTATGTCACTGCCATGGCCGGCGTTGAAGTGGCGCTGATAGACGTCGATCAGGCCGGAGCGGATAAAGGCAAGGCCTTTGCCGCCAAGGAACTGGAAAAGCGGGTGTCACGCAAAAAAATGGACAGGGAAAAGGCCGATGCCATTTTGGCCCGTATTACACCAACCACTGATTACAGCATCATGAAAGATGCCGATCTGGTGGTCGAAGCGGTGTTCGAGAACCGCGAACTGAAAGCCAAAATTACCAAAATGGCCGAAGAGCACATGCGCGCCGATGCCGTCTTTGGCTCCAACACCTCGACCCTGCCGATCTCCGGTCTGGCAAAGGCCAGCAAACGCCCGGAAAACTTTATCGGTATTCACTTCTTTTCGCCGGTGCATAAAATGATGCTGGTCGAGCTGATCGTCGGGAAGGAAACTTCCGATTACGCCATTTCACGGGCGCTGGATTTTGTGACTAAAATTCGCAAAACGCCGATTGTGGTCTCAGATACCCGTGGCTTTTATGCCAACCGCTGTGTTATGCGTTATATTGAACAGGGCATGGCGCTCTTGTCCGAAGGGGTCTATCCGGCACTCATTGAAAATGGCGCGCGCATGGCCGGCATGCCGGTTGGCCCGCTTTCCTTGCAAGATGAAGTGGCTATCGATCTTGGCTACAAGATCATCAAACAAACCGAAGCCGATCTTGGCCCGCAAGCCATAAAAGGCCCCACGGCACAAATCCTGATTGCCATGATTGAGAAATATGACCGCAAGGGCCGCAAAAACGGCAAGGGTTTTTATGACTATCTGCCGGATGGCAAAAAACGTCTGTGGCCAGAACTTGACCAGTTTGCCCTGCATGGTGTTCTGCCCGAAGATGAGCAGCCCACCCCGGCCTATCTGAAAGAACGTATTTTGTATGCACAGGCGCTGGAAGCTGCCCGCTGTATGGAAGAAGGCATTGTCAAAGACCCGCGCGAGGCTGATGTTGGCTCAATCCTGGGCTGGGGCTTTGCCCCCTATACCGGCGGTGTGCTTTCCTACATCGACACCATTGGTGCTGCCGTTTTCGTTGCCCGCGCTGATGAATTGGCGCAGAAAAATGGTGCTGCCTATGCCGTGCCCACACTCTTGCGTGAGATGGCCGATCGCGGCGAGACGTTTTATGGCCGCTTCGGACAAGATAAAAAGGCGGCTTGAGCTGGTTCTACGCACTAATCGTCATTCCGTTGCAAAACGGAATCCAGCTTTTAAGCCATAACTGGACCTAAGATTTTCATCGGGGTGACGAAAGAGGTCGGAGTAACGAGAAAACCAAAAGGGCATGGGTGCATCCGCATCCATGCCTTTTTGTTATCAAAATTGTATCGGTTTCAGTATTTTTGCAGCAATTTTTCGATCTTATTGATTGGCTCTCCGGTCAGATCTTTGGGAATTTCCGCGACGAGGCGCTTTAATACCTCTTCGTGTAAATGTGGACGTATATTGCCCAATGTGCGTGGATCGGCAATTAACACGAGTTCATTATATGCAGCCCCCTGCGCTGCCTTGGATAACCGTTTCGCAAGTTCGGCAGCAAATTTGGCCTCCGCGATCTGGTGCCAGTCGGCCTGCGTCACTGCGCTTTTCCCGCCAGTCGGATCAGACAGCCGACCAGGCTGGTCTGTGCCTTGCTCATGGGTGGCACTCTGGTCCTTGATGCCATGCTCTATTACCCTGAGATCAAGGGCGAAAACATCACCCGCATTAACGGTTAAAAGATATTTGGCACCATCGGCTATAACGACCCAGGCATTATGTTTGATTTTCATTTTATACCTCTTGTTTGTGCTCACTTTCCTGTTTTTGATATAGTCATTGTTTTATTTGGTGCCAGCATTGTGGGCTGGTTCTGGCACGACAGATTGCCGCATGGCATTTCAACAAGCCCCGGAAAGACGCGCTAATACCTTACAGTCTTTTGCACCTCTGCGCTTTGCCAAGTCCAGGCATACGCGTAAGGTGAGGCCATGAACGGGAATTCCATAACGATCATTATTGGCGGTGGCATTGCGGCTTATAAATCGCTGGAATTGATCCGGCTTTTCAAGAAGGCCGGTGCACGGGTGCGCGCGGTATTAACCCGCGCCGGGGCGGAGTTTGTCACGCCTCTTTCGGTCAGTGCGCTTACCGGTGAGCCGGTTTTTGAAGACCTTTTTAATCTCGATGATGAAGCGAAGATGGGCCATATTCAGCTTTCCCGCGCCGCCGACTTGATCATTGTTGCCCCGGCCACGGCGGACCTGATGGCCAAAATGGCTAATGGTCTGGCCAATGATCTGGCCACTACGCTTTTGCTGGCCACGGATACCCCTGTGCTGATTGCACCGGCCATGAATGTGCGCATGTGGGAACATATAGCCACCAAACGCAATCTGGCGACCTTACGAGCAGACGGCATTATGACCGTTGGCCCCGATGAAGGCGATATGGCCTGCGGCGAATTTGGCTTTGGCCGCATGGCCGAACCGGATGCCATCTTTGAAGCCGCCAAAGCGGCACTTGGTGTGCCCGGACCGTTAGACGGTAAATACATCGTGGTCACTTCCGGCCCCACACACGAGCCGATTGATCCGGTGCGCTATATTGCCAATCGCTCCTCCGGGCGGCAAGGGGCTGCCATTGCCGAGGCGCTCGCCCGGCGCGGCGCGCAGGTCAGCTATATCACTGGCCCGGTGAGTATTCCTGCTCCCAAAGGGGTGGATGTGATCAAGGTGGAAACCGCCGCACAAATGTTTGATGCGGTGAATAATTCCTTGCCCGCCGATGTCACCATATTTGCCGCCGCCGTAGCTGACTGGCGGGTGGATGGTGCGGGCGCGAGCAAAATCAAAAAACAAAAGGGCGAACTGCCAACCTTCACCTTTGCCGAAAACCCGGATATTCTGGCCAGCATCAGCGCTTTACCCAAAAAACAACGTCCCAAATTGGTCATCGGCTTTGCCGCCGAAACCGATCATGTGCTGGAAAATGCCCGCGCCAAGAAAAAACGCAAAAATTGTGACTGGCTGCTAGCCAATGATGTTTCCGGTGATGTCATGGGCGGGACCAATAACCAGATCACCTTGATCAGCGATTCCGGCGAGGAAAGCTGGCCCATGATGAGTAAAAACGATGTGGCCAATCGTTTGGCAGAAAAAATAATGAAAGCGCTGACAACCCCATGACAAACACACCATCACGGCCTCCATTGGCTGTAAAAACGCTCTCCCATTTTGAAGGTCTGGAGCTGCCCGGTTATGAAACCAGCCTGTCGGCCGGTGCAGACCTGCGCGCGGCATTAAGCGAAGATGCACCCGTCACACTCAAACCGGGTGAACGGGCATTGATCCCCACTGGCCTTGGCATTGCCATTCCACCGGGTTTTGAGGCCCAGGTGCGCCCCCGCTCCGGGCTGGCGCTCAAACACGGCCTGACGGTGCTCAACAGCCCCGGCACCATTGATGCAGATTATCGCGGCGAGGTGAAAATCATGCTGATCAATCATGGTGATCAAGCCTTTGAAGTCACCCGTGGTATGCGCATCGCCCAATTGGTGATTGCGCCGGTGGTGCAAATGGATTGGGTGAGTGTGTCTGACTTGCCCGCATCAGATCGCGGCACCGGCGGATTTGGCTCAACGGGCGTTTAGATTATTTTTTCTTTGTCATTCCGATGAAAATCGAAATCCAGACTACATTCCCACTGGACACCGTTTTTCAACGGTGTGACGATGATTTGAGAAAAATACTTTATGGCTTTGCATCCAGCCAAGAGTCCCCCATATATAAGGCTGTATTACCGGAGATACCATCATGACAGAGACACCCGCCAATGCTCCAAATCGGGGACGTATTTTTGACAATATGCCGGCCACTATGGGCAATACGCCGCTGGTGCGCCTTTCCCGCCTTGCAGAGGCAAATGGCGTAAAGGCAGAAATTCTGGCCAAGCTGGAATTTTTTAACCCGCTGGCCTCCGTTAAAGACCGCATTGGCGTGGCCATGATTGATGATTTGGAGGCGCAAGGCGTCCTCAAACCCGGTGGCACCATTGTCGAGCCAACATCTGGTAATACTGGCATTGCACTGGCTTTTGTGGCTGCCGCGCGCGGTTATAAACTGATCCTGACCATGCCTGAAACCATGTCGGTTGAGCGGCGCAAAATGCTAACCCATTTGGGGGCGAAAATTGACCTCACCCCCGGCCCAAAAGGCATGCAGGGGGCGCTGGATCGTGCCGAAGAAATTGTCCGCGAAATACCGGGCGCGGTGCTCGCCCGACAATTCTCAAACCCGGCCAACCCGGCCATTCACGAAGCCACCACCGCTGAAGAGTTATGGGCTGATACCGATGGCCAGCTTGATTATTTCGTCGCCGGCGTAGGCACTGGTGGGACGATTACCGGCGTGGCTCGCACCTTGAAGCCTCGCCTGCCAGGCCTCAAGATTGTGGCCGTAGAACCCGCCGAAAGCCCGCTTTTAGGCGGCGGTGATCCCGGCCCACACAAAATACAAGGCATTGGCGCCAATTTCATCCCTGACAATCTGGACCGTGATCTGGTGGATCAGGTCATTGCCGTCAATTCTGATGAAGCCTTTGAAACTGCGCGCCTTGCCGCTCGCCTTGAAGGTCTGCCATGTGGTATTTCTTCGGGTGCGGCGCTCAAGGCTGCGCTTGATCTGGGTGCCCGCGATAACATGGCCGGCAAGCGCATTGTGGTGATTGTGCCCAGCTTTGCCGAACGCTATCTCTCCACACCCTTGTTTGAAGGGGCATAACAGGCAAAAGCATATTCCAGTAAAATGCCCATAATATTGATTTTATCGTCTATTTAGCCTACAGTACAGAGAGTACATCTTGTGGGTGCCGATTGTGACTGGCTGGTTTCATAACATACATGCGTGTTTCCGTAATAGCTTCATTGCGACCTTTGGGTCATTGCTATTGTTATTGCCTAGCCCAAGCAGCGCAGGGAATTCACAGTATTCGCGAGTACGGCAAATATCACCACTTGGAATAACCCAGGAAATTCAAGGTGCCGGAAAACCTCTGGCAGATAATGCCAGTTCACGGACTGTTTTTGATATTGTCATCAGTATCCACGCCAAGGCAGGGCAGGCAAGTTATCCGTCCGGTGATAATGATGCCACGGTGGATTCAGGGTTTTCGGACAACGAACAAAATGCCTATGAAGATATTGTTCAGTTTTTTGCCGACGGTGTATGCGAAATGAGCAATGGCACCCATCATTTGGGGGAAGTGCGCATTTTCAAACGCGGGAAACGAGCCTCCAGTGCTGATATCGTCTGGTCAAAAAGTGACTGGCCACGCGCTAATGTTTCTGGCTTTGGTCGCAATGGTAAAAGCATTCTCTTTGGGGATATCTTTCCTTTTGTAGATAAGTCCAAACCACCAAGACCGATTCCTTATGACGCACTCAATCAGAGCAATCGTGAGGGCGCAGGCTATACTCTGGCGCATGAATGGGGCCATTACACACTTGGGCTGTTTGACGAATACCAGGGCACAGATAATACTGGCGGGCCATCTTTTCCACGCAAAAGCGACACGCCTCCCTCTTTTCCCGCCATCATGAATACCCAGTGGGATGCCGCCAATGCGGCGCAGTCGAACCGTTTTCGTTTCCTGAACCTGTCGCAAAAGGATAATTTTTCAAAAACAACCGCCCAGGGACGCACCTATGGCCGCGCCGACTGGGATATTGTCCAACTATCGACGGATCTGGATGTCAAGGAGGCTAAAAAGGCGGTCGGGAGCAAAACCAGCCGGGTGCACTACACGTCCCTGAATGGTAAGGGTCCGGCCCCAAAGGGCGACAACCAGACAACGCCGAATTATGTGATTACATTGCCTGCCGGGCGGACGGATTGCCGCCAAGACCTTAAAATCATCTGGATGGAAGAGAATATCAATATAGCCTTGGCCATTGATACATCGGCCAGTATGTCATTCTCGCTCGGCAATGCCCGGCTGGCAGCCCAGACCCTTGTCAATCTTGTTCCCGCCAACAGGACAACCATGGGTCTGCTGCATTTTGCCACCAGTGTAACCACGGATAAATTACTGACACCCATCGTTAATCCACCAGGCCCCACCGCCACTGTCCGCAACGAGCTGATTTCAGCGATTGACGGCTATCAGGCCAGCGGTTCAACACAGCTTTTTGATGGCGCGCAGGCGGCATTGCAATTGCTGGAAGATTTTCTGGCCGCCAACAGCCAGACTAAAGCCATACGCATGGCCTTTGTTCTCAGCGACGGAAATGACACCAATAGCAAAACCTCCACGGAAGCTTCAGTTATTGCCAATTATAAGGGAGCCGTCGTGGCCTTGAGTACATTTGGTTATGGAGACGATGCCCCTGGCTCAGTGCTGCGGCGCATGTCGCGCCAGACCAAGGGGACTTACCGCGAAACGCCCAGAAATTCCGGCACCGTTTTGCGTGCCTTTGTCTCTGCCCTGAACAGGGCTACGGATTTCCAGATTTTAAAACTAAAAAACGTTTTCACAGGCACAGGACCTGGCGGACCGGGTAAAAACGCAAGCATGCCGTTTCAGGTGGATTCCACGGTGGGGGACTTGACGTTATTCGTCAATTTCAATTTTAGCGACAATTCTAATGTCGCCCTGAGCGTTGATACGCCGTCGGGTCCACTTGCCGCAAACTTTGATTGCAGCGCTGCAGGAGGGGGGCGGGGCGAAAATATCTGTCGGTTATCTTTGGATGAAAGCGCCGTTGCCGCAGCGGGTACCGGTGCGTGGACCATCAATGCCACAAACAATATAGGCGGTGATCTGATATTTGACTTCACCACTCTGACCAATCCCAAAGATGGTGAAAGCTATGATGTAACTGTGGAAACCGCCGGCAATAATGAACTTTCCTATCCAGATCCCATTCCGGTTACCGCCGCCATAAGTAAAGGTGGGCGCCCGATTACCGGTGTCACGGTTGAGGCTACCCGGAGCGCCCCCGCGACAGGCGGCGGTGTCTTTTCCTCGCCTCCGGCACCGACTCCTTTTGCCATGAATGACCAGGGCATTGATGGCGATGCGGTGGCGGGTGACGGCATTTACACGGTGTTACTGGATTATTCCGGCGTTCCGTTTAGCCCGGTTATTGGCCCGCAAACGATAAATGTTACCGTCACCAACCCCAACAACACCGCCGTCTTTACCGACACTGGTTTCAGTCCGGCACATGGCTACCCGTTTATTGCGCGAAACGCTCAGGGATCTCTTGGACCGAATGGAGAAACATTTCCAGCTCCAGCCAACGCGCCAGTGGGCGAAGATTTTAACCGCAGCGGTTCGGTGCAGATTACTTTGTTGGACAATAACGCTGACAATCATGGCGATAATACTGGCATGGCAACTCCGCTGTTCGATGACAACGTGCCGATCAAGGGCCGGATCGACAGCGCCGGTGATCTTGATGTGTTTCAAATCGCCACGCCCGACACCAGTCACGATCTGACGGTGCGGGTGTTTAACATGGCGTTGGGCATGACACCCAAAGTTACCGTGCTGGATTCCAGCGCCATGAACGAGCTGGCTTCGGGAACTGTGTCCACTTCGCAAAGCCAAAACGGTTATGTCCGCCTGTCCATCCCCAAGGAAAACCTCAGTGGTGGTATTTTCATTATTGTTGAACACACGGACCCTGCGGCCAGCATGGGCAATTACGAAATCAGTGCCGGGGGTGCCATTGAGGGCGATACCATCACGCCTGCGCCGGTGCTGGTCTCGGCAATTTTACCATCCAGTCGATCCGTGCAAACAGGTCAAACGGTAACCATTTTCATGACCATATTGAATGCCACAGACAACCCTGCCTATGACATTGGCGTGGCCTTAAAAACCCTGGGCCTGCCTATTCTAGATTTTTCATTTCAGATCACCTCTCCCCTGACCAACGCCCCGATTGGCAATAAGGACGAACCTGCCTTTCTGAGTGGACTGCAAGGCCAGACCTATCTGGTTTCATTCTTGCCGTTTAACACCATCGCCCCGACCAATCTGGAATTTGATGCTTCCAGTTTCAACGCCGCATCCATCACGCCGATACGCGGCGTTAATACGCTGCAATTGCGGGCATCCGCAACACCGGTGACGGATCTGATTGCTCTGGTCGCCACCTTGAACAATGACGGGTTTGTCGATATTCCGGGCACCAATGGCACTGGTATTTTTGCTGCTGCAACCTCTAATCTTGGCCTTGGTGGACTGGTCACAGTCAGGGCAAATACTGGCGATGCCACACTGCCACTGACCATCAGTATCTGCCAAACCGATATTGCCGGGGCCTGTATGGCACCACCAGCGGGACAAATTGATGTAAACATCAACAATGGGGCCACACCAACCTTTGGTGTCTTTGTGGCGGGCACAGGCGACATTGCCAATAACGCTGCGACCAACCGGGTCTTCCTTGCATTTCTGGATACCGAAGGCGTGCTGGTTGGCTCCACAAGCGTGGCCGTCAAAACCGTGGCCGCACCCTGATGGATTAGGTTACGCCTCCAGTTCGGCATCCCAATAGAGAAAATCGAGCCAGCTTTCGTGTAAAAAGCCGGGCGGGAAACGCCGCCCTTGCGCCTGTAATTCAAACGCGGTTGGCCTTCGCGGCGGATGCGCCGGCACCATGCCCGCCTGTCTGGGCATACGCCCGCCCTTGCGCAGATTACACGGTGAGCAGGCGGTAACGATATTATTCCATTTTGTAGTGCCGCCTTTTGAGCGCGGGATAAGGTGATCAAAAGTTAGATCATGACCGGAGTTGCAATACACACAGGCAAAACCATCGCGCAAGAATACGTTAAACCTTGTAAACGCCGGCACCCGGTTTTGAACCACATAATCTTTTAGCGCCACCACGCTGGGCAAGGTCATGCTGAGGGTGGGCGAATGCACCTGGTGATCATATTGCGCAACAATATTCACCCGGTCAAGAAACACCGCCTTGATGGCTTCTTTCCAGGGTAGCAGGGACAAGGGGTGATAGCTTAGCGGCTGATAATCCGCATTTAAGATTAAACAAGGCCAGCCGCGCGCCTTGGCCGTTATGGCGGCTATGGCGGTCACGAACACCTCCACCGGCAAGGGTGGTAAACTGGTGTGCTCTGTTTTCTTAATCCTTTGAAGGCGCGAATACTCCAACTCTGATTCGTAAATACTCTAACGCATATTTTATGTCCCTGCCAAGCCGGCTGGACAAATCCGCTCTATCCTTCAAGTTGCTCGCGCAGGAATTGACCGCCTAAAACCAGGCCATCCTGATCAATTGAATGGGGCACACGGTGGCTGATATGCCAGCGGGTTGGCACGGCGGCGGCCCGCAAATTTTCCAATGCTTCAACCATAAAACGGACGGGCAGCACATCATCGGCATCGCCGTGAACAAGCTGCACTGGCGGTTTACTTTTTATGTCATTCTGTAAAGCCTCCGGCATCGCCAGCGCCCCTGAATAACCCAGTATTCCAGCGAGTTGCTGTTCGCGACGCAAACCCACATGCAGCGACAACATGGTGCCCTGACTGAAACCCACCAACGCCAGCCGGTCGGCAGAAAGCCCGGTGCGCACCAGTTCCTGATCAATAAATTCATCCAGCACCGGCCCGGCCGCGCGCGCACCCTGTGCAATCACTTTTGGATCCAGATTGGAAATACCAAACCATTGATAGGCCCCCGCCATGCCCGGCACGCTTTGCGGCGCATTGGGGGCGACAAATTCCGTATCGGGAAGCGCTGCTGCCCAATGCGGGGCCAGCCCCATCAGATCATCCCCGTTAGAGCCATAGCCATGACATAATATGACCAGGGATTTTGGCGCCCCCCCTGATTTTGGTGCCTGACGCGGACCACTTAAAGACATATGCAAAACCTCAATTGCCAGCAAAAATAAAACCTATCAGTTTGAGCCAGCCCCGCAATCACTTGCGGCAGATCGCCTTTTGCTGCAAAGCACTGACATGAACGATTTTGTCACCAGATTTGCGCCATCGCCCTCTGGTTTGTTGCATATGGGCCACGCTTATAGCGCTTTGCAGGCCTTTGAAGCGGCCAAAACTGTCGGCGGGCGCTTTATCCTGCGTATTGAGGACATTGATACCACCCGTTGCCGCCCAGAATTCGAGCGCGCCATAGAGAACGATCTGCACTGGCTGGGCCTGCACTGGGACGAACCCGTGCGCCGCCAGTCTGACCATATGGCTGATTTCACCGCCGCCCTTGAACAACTACGCGATCTTGGTGTTCTATATCGCTGTTTTTTAACCCGGCGCGAAGTTTTATCCGAAATTTCCCGCGCCCCCCACGGCACGGGCGAAGTGTATACCGGTCCGCAAACCCCCATGAGCATGGACGAAGAAACCAAACGCCTGCAAAACGGTGAAACCTATGCCTGGCGGCTATCCCTAAAGGCCGCACGGGCATATCTGGGCGAAGCATGGGATGGACTTTTCTTTACAGAACAGGGCACTGGCCCCCATGGCGAACATGGCACCATAATGGCGCAGCCAGAGCGTCTGGGCGATGTGGTGCTGGCGCGAAAGGACATTGCCACCTCTTATCATTTGGCCGTCACCCACGATGATGCCCTGCAAGGCATCACCCATATCATACGCGGGGTGGACCTTTTTGAAAGCACCCACATTCATGTCCTGCTACAGGCCTTGTTGGGCCTGACCACCCCCGTCTATCGCCACCACCGGCTTTTAGTTGACGAGACGGGCAAGCGCCTTGCCAAACGCGACCAGGCAGCGACCTTGCACGATCTGCGAAATTCCGGAATAAAACCCGAAGCATTACGGCAAAACCTGCTAGCAAATTGAACCATAATAAACGGCTTGGCGCGGGTGCGCACAAAGCCGATTTATCCCCGATTATGCGAGGGGCATTAAGGGGCAATAAGGGTTGTTTATGGGTCCATAAAAGCGCGTTTTGGGTAATTTTAGGGGGTATTCATGGACACCATGAGGGTCATTAAGGGGCACCGCCTAACCCTAGATGTGTTCCTTGAGGTCTATGCACGGGATAACATAGTCTGCTGTCATCCCGGACCTGATCCGGGACAAAAGTGAATATCCATATGCCCTATAGACCCCGGACTAAATCCAGGGTGACACGTTTGATTTAGAGCGTGGGGGATTGCCGAAACTTATCCAACGAAGGCGCTGGTGGGGTATATTAGTGGCAAGTGGCACTCCATGTTTCTAGGGCGCTGCGCGCCGCCTCAACATGAGGTCGTAGTAAATAGGCTCTAACCTCTTCCTTCGACAGGCTCAGGATGAGGTTGTGGTAAATTTATTATTTGCCTTATCCTACAGACGCGCTGGTGGCGTATGATAGCCGTATTGCCATAATTTTGGTCAATTTATCTCAATTAGAATAAAACAGCCGATGATTTAGAGAATTGTCCTCTTTTTCCAATAAATAACGATCATCTTCGGGATAATATTTGGCCTTGGCAGGTTCGTCACCGGCGAAGGCTTTGACTGCTTCCATATTTTCCCAAACGGTGATCAGTAAAAAATGCGCAATATCACCTTCATCACGGCGAGTGAATAAAAGTTGTTTCAGTCCCGATACAGAAGCATAATCCGGTGCAGCGCGTTCTTTCATAAAGGTTTCATAGGCATCGGCATCGGATATTCTGGTGCGGCCATGCCAGGTTCTGACAATCATGGTTTTCCTTTTTACATTTTATCTTCCCTGTTATACCTGATAATCCAGAGCGGACAAAACATGGCGCGCTGCATTTTGCCATGCTAACCAGCACATTCATTCCTAATGGAGCCTTCCGTGCCAATGGAGCCTTCCGTGTCCCTTACCCGCCAAGCCCTTGAAACCCTTGATCGCGAGGATCCGCTCGCCAGCTTTCGTGAAGAATTTATGCTGCCCGATGGCCTGATTTATCTTGATGGCAATTCACTGGGGGCCATGCCCAAAACCGCGCGCGCACGTATTGATGAAGTGGTGTCACAAGAGTGGGGACACGATCTCATCACCAGCTGGAACAAAAACGACTGGTTTGATTTATCCTTACGGCTGGGCACAAAAATCGCCAGATTGATCGGTGCCAATGATGATGAGGTTGTGGTCAGCGACAGCACCGGGATCAATCTTTATAAAGTGCTTTGCATGGCGCTTGCACTGCGGCCTGACCGAAATGTAATCCTGATGGAGGACAGTAATTTTCCAACCGATAATTACGTGGCCCAGGGTCTGGTCCGCCAGTTGGGACGTGGCCAGGAAGTGCGTTTTGCCAGCCGTGAAACCATTATTGATCACATCACCAGCGATGTGGCGGTTCTTGCCTTAACCCAGGTGCATTACAAAACCGGGGCCGTTTTTGACATGGATGAGATCACCAGACGCGCCCATGAGGCCGGGGCACTGGCCTGTTGGGATTTATGCCACAGTGCCGGTGCCATCGCGGTTGATCTTGGCCGCGCCAGGGCGGATTTTGCCGTAGGCTGCGGTTATAAATTTCTGAATGGTGGCCCCGGCGCACCGGCTTTTTTATATGTGGCCAAGCGCCATCAAGGCAAAGCGCAACAACCCCTTAGCGGCTGGTGGGGGCACGCAGACCCCTTTGCCTTTGAGCGCGATTATCGCCCGACCAAAGACATTCGCCAATTGCAAAGCGGCACCCAGCCGATTCTGTCGCTGGCCGCGCTGGAATGTGGGCTGGATATTATGGGACGCGCCGATATGGCGTTGCTGCGCACAAAATCAATGGCCCTTGGGGCAAGTTTTAAGGCCCTGATGGATGCGCATTGTGCCGAATTTGGCTTTACCCTGACCAGCCCACAAAGGGCAGAGGATCGCGCCAGCCAGATCGCTTACACCCATCCCCATGGCTATGCCATTATGCAGGCCCTGATCGCGCAAGACGTGATTGGCGATTTTCGCGCCCCCGATATTTTACGCTTTGGCTTTACCCCGCTTTACACACGTTATCAGGATATGTGGAACGCGGTTATGGCGATTAAAGCTGTCATGACGGAGCAAAGCTGGAAATTACCACAATACGCCACACGGACGAAGGTAACGTAGGGCCAGCTTCCCACTTGATTACCCATTCTGCACAGCACCCCAAAGCCAACAGTGCGACTTATTTGCACCACCTTGTCATCCGTTCGGTTTTTTTTGCTCTACAATTTGCTTTAGTATTAAAATTAAGCTAAATTGCACCATAGTCGCCTCGTTTACCGGGATGCAAATGCACGTATTTGCACCGCGAACGGGCAAGGCAAGTATGGCTAAATGCCCGAAGAAACGGGCAGGCGTTTTGATAACCAAAGGGGAAAACACCAATGAAAACCGGGACTTTAACCTCCAGAACACACGGGCGAAAACGCCGGCAATGCTTGATAGCCAGTGCGTCTTTGCTGGCCATGATCAGTGCGCCCGCATTAGCCATGGCCCAGGCGAATGATGACGCCAATGGCGATGAAATCATTATTACCGCCTCAAAACGTGGCGGGCAGTCCCTGCATGACGTACCCATTCCGGTGCAGGCCATTACCGGTGATGAGCTGGCCGCGCGCGGGGTCAAGGACTTTGCCGACTGGGCCATTGCCGTGCCTTCCTTGCGCTATGAGGACCTGGGGCCGGGCGACAAGCGGATATTCCTGCGCGGGATCAATTCCATTGGTGCTTCGACCGCCGGTGTCTATTTTGACGAAGCGGTAATCACCGGATCCAACAAGGAAGATGGCGGTGGCCGCAGTGTTGACATCAAGCTCTATGACCTTGACCGCATCGAGGTTCTTAAAGGCCCGCAAGGCACACTTTATGGCGCCAATTCCATGTCTGGCACCATTAAAATGATACCCAATAAACCCAAATTCAACCGGACCGAAAGCTTTGTCGATACGACCGTTGGCAGCACCAAGCATGGTGGCTTTGACTGGGGCATTAATGGTATGATCAACCTGCCTCTGGCCGAGGACAAGGCGGCACTTCGTGTGGTGGCCTGGAATGATGAAAAATCCGGCTATATTGATAATGTCCGCCTGGGCACCAAGAATATCAATAATGAGGACACCTATGGCGGACGGGCGATGTTACGCCTGGCAGCCAGCGAACGATTTACCCTTGATGCTTCGGCCATGTTCCAGCGCACCAGCTCGAACGGCACCTCACGGGAAACCCCGACCGGGACCATCGGCCATGTGCCCACCAATGCCCTGCCGACTTTTCAGGGCGGTGATTACCTGACCACTTCATTCACCAAGGATGAGTGGAATGATAACTGGGAAATCTATAGCCTGACCGGCGAGTATGAAATGGAAAACGGCACGATTACCGCCACCACCAACTGGTTTGATCGTGACATCAATTTCAACTTTGATTCCACGCCAATCCTGCTGTTCTTTGGGGTGCCGATTCCGGCGATTACCAAACAACCGCAATCGCGCCGCATCTGGTCCAACGAGTTGCGCTATGCCTCCGACTGGGAAGGCCCGTTGCAGGTTGTCATGGGCGGTCTTCTTGAACGTGAAAAAACCAATTTTGAAGTGCAGGTGATTGCCTCTGACCCCGTCACCGGTGAAGCACTGGGGCCGTTTGATCCCAACACTGATGCGTTGGCGGGCACCGGCAATGCCTTCTTTGGCCGCACCAATGATGGCACCATTAATCAGGAGGCCCTTTTTGGTGAAGCCAGCTTCGCGCTTAGCGACAAGCTGTCGGCGACTGCGGGCCTGCGGTATTTCCATTCCCAGCAAAAATCTCTGGAATTACAAACCCACCCGTTTGGCGGCTTTCCCAATGCCAACCGTCCGCCACCCGATCCTAACAATGACAGCAATAATAAACTCACCAGCAAATTTAACCTGTCCTATAAAGCCAATGACGATCTGCTGATCTTTGCCACCGCCTCTCAAGGCTTCCGTGTTGGCGGGCTAAATGCCGCTGCCATTCCGCTGATTGCCGGTATTCCGCGGAATTTCGGGCCGGACAGCTTGTGGAATTATGAAGTCGGTATCAAAAACAGCCTTGGCGGTGGCCGCGTGTTCTTTGATCTGTCGTTTTACCAAATTGACTGGTCAAACATGCAATCGGTCAGCAAGGACTCCACCGGTGCTTTCCAGTTTATTGCCAATGCGGGGGACGCACGCATAAACGGGATCGAAATGAACGGCACAGCCAAGCTCACCGACAATTTTGAGCTATCAGGCGGCTTTGCCTACACCGATGCACGGCTGGTCAAGGATCAGCCTGGCGTAACACCGGGCAATATCATTGAGGTGACCAATCCCGGCCATAAGGGCGATAGCATCCCCAATGTGCCGAGCTTTACCTTCAATGCCTCTGGTGAATACACCTTCCCGGTTGGTGACACCAATCAAGGTTTTGCACGGCTGGATTATTCCTATGTCGGCCATTACAAGACCGAGTTTCGTCCCCAGGGCACCGGACCTGGCTTTAACCCGTTCACCCAGCGTGTTGGCGGTTATAGCAATGTCAATGCCAGATTGGGCGTAGCGAATGATCGCTGGAGTGCCAAACTGTTCATCAACAATCTGTTTGACAAACGTGGCATTGTTGATGCCATCGCTTCGGATCAGGACCCATTGGCATTATTGCAAATCCGTCCAAGAACTGTTGGATTGAACGTCACTGTGCGTATGCCGTAAAAAAACGCGCATAATAGAGTAACGATTGCCGCCGGTGGGCTACTCTCACCGGCGGTATTGTTTTATGGTAATCCCTTGCCGTGAACCTTTGTAAGGATTCCAACATGTCCCCCAGCCCTCCCCTTGCGCGTAAATGGTCCTCACAACGGGCCTTTGTATTGGCCGCCATTGGCGTTGCCGTGGGGCTGGGCAATATATGGCGCTTTCCCTTCATTACTGGCGAAAATGGCGGCAGCGCTTTTGTGCTGGTCTATTTCGGCTTTGTCGTCATCATTGGGCTGCCCCTGATTATGGCCGAACTGGCCATTGGCCGCGCCGGGGGTGCCAGCGCCATTACCAGCATGCAAAAGCTGGTGCACGCGGGCGGCTTTTCACCTTTTTGGCTTATCATTGGCTGGGCCGCGATTGTGATTCCGCTGATTGCACTGACCTATTACAGCGTGGTGTCGGGCTGGGCGCTTGGCTATATTTTCAAAGCCGCATCGGGTGCCTTTTCGGGCATAGACGTGCAAGGTTCAACAGCATTGTTTGGCGCGCTGCAAAGCTCTTTTTGGCAATTGGCGCTCTGGCACAGCCTCAACATAGCGTTGATTGTTTTTATTATCGCTCGCGGCTTGCATAATGGCCTTGAACTAGCAGTGAAAATCATGATGCCGCTCTTGTTTATAGCGCTGCTGGCCTTGTGTGCTTATGCACTGATCACAGGGGACGCGCGCGCGGCCATCCGGTTTTTATTCACGCCTGACTTTTCCAGGCTGAGCTTCCAGGGCGTCATGCTGGCCCTGGGTCAGGCTTTTTTCTCACTGGCCATTGGCGTGGGGGCGCTGATCACTTATGGCGCTTATATGAGCAAAGACGTGCATATCCCGGCGGCGGCCCGCACCATCGTTATCGCCGATACCGGGGTCGCCATCCTGGCTGGCCTGACCATCTTTCCGCTGGTGTTTGCTTATGGACTGGAAATTGGCGAAGGGCCGGGGCTTATTTTTATCAGCCTGCCCATCGCCTTTGGCCAGATGCCTGGCGGGGCCATATTTGCCACGGCCTTTTTCGCTTTATTGTTTGGTGCCGCTTTTACCTCTTCTATCGCCATGCTGGAACCGGTCGTGGCCTGGCTGGAGGACCGGGGGCATTCACGGCCCAAAATGACGGTGCTGGTGGGCGCGGCCGCCTGGGCCGTTGGTCTTCTCATGGTGGCCAGTTTTAATAGCCTTAAAGACTTTCATCCTTTGGCGTTTTTCAAACCCTTTGCGGATTTCAACCTGTTCCGGGTGGCCGATTATCTGGTCACCAATATCATGCTGCCCTTTAATGCGCTGCTGATTGCGCTCTTTGCCAGTTGGGTAATGTCAAAAAAAACCATCGCCGAACAATTGGGTTTCAAACACCCGCGCGGGTTTTCGTTATGGCAATTTTCCGTGCGCTATCTGGTGCCGCTGGCCATCGGGTTTATTGTCTATACGCTGGTGTTTGGAGGATGAGGCTTCATGTTGCCCCCCCCTCACCGCCGCAAACAACGCACTCTTTGCATTGCCCAGTTCCAGAACCACATCAAAATGATTAAAGCCGGGCATGGGAATATTGATGCTATCAAAACCCGCTTTGGCCAAAGCCATTTGATAATCGCTGGTTTGCTTATGAAAAGCGGCCGTTTCATTTTCGCCAACGCTAAACATCAGGGGGCAGGTCTGGTCCGGTAAATGAAGAAGCGGACTGGCGGCCACTGCCGTTATTTTGTCCATACCCAGAGCATCATTGATATAGGTATCGACCAGCGGACGCAGATCATAAACGCCGCTGATGAGCAGCGCCGCCAAAAAAGGACACGCGGTAAAACCCTCTTTTTCCCAATCCAGACCCAGCGCCATGGCCAACAAATGTGCCCCGGCGGAATGGCCGGACACAGTGATTTTACGCGCATCGCCATCATAAAAATCGATATGGCGTAATATCCATAACAACCCGGCTTTAACCTCGGCCGTGATTTGCAATATGTTTGCCTCTGGCGCCAGCGTATAATCCAGCGCCACGAATATGGAATTGTGATCCAGAAAGTTGCCGGCGGCAAAAGCGCTTTCGCGTTTGGAAAGCTCCTGCCAATACCCGCCATGAATAAAAACATACACCGGAAATGGACCCGCACCATCAGGCACAAAAATGTCCATATTATTGCGCGCCCCCGCACCATAAGAGACATTTTCATGCAGGCCGCCTGCATGGATTTTGCGCATTTGCGCGCTTTGTTTCACATATTGCCCGACATAGGCACCTATATCATCAACACAGGTGCTGGGCGAATAGTCGCGCTCCAACGCTGTCATCTGCGCTTCAGTCATGGCTGGCTGGTCTTAACCCATGCTTGCGCAGATCGGCATAAACCATATCCAGCAACCAATCCGCCGTAATCAGATTATCCCCCCATTCAGCATCAAGGTCGGCAAGCGGTTTGGCCGCTTTCAGGTTTTGCAGATCAACGCCCCTGGCAATGGCCAACGCCACCCGTGTGCGCACGATTTTGAGCATATCCTGATAGGCGCGCACCTCTTCGCGGTTGGAGATCGGGCCGTGCCCCGGAATGATTTTGGTATGCGCATCGGCCAGTTCATAAAGATCATCATAAAAAGCGATCATATTGTCGATCGAGCCGCCAAAGGGCACATCGATAAAAGGGTAAAAGCCATTAAAATACATGTCGCCAGTTTGGATTACATTGGCGTTTTTGAAGATCACCAGCGTATCGCCAGAGGTATGCACATTAGGCACATAATGCAGCTCTATGATCTCATCACCAAAATGAAAGGTCATGGCACGATCATAGGTGATCGTGGGTAAATTCTTTGCCGAAGGACCAATTTCGCTTTGCATTTCCGGGGTTTTTTGCGCCAGCGCCATAATGCGCCGGGTTTCTTTCTGTGCGACAATCACCGCCCCGGCATTGGCAAAGTTTTCATTGCCGCCACGGTGATCCCGGTGCCAATGGGTATTGACCACATAGCGCACGGGCTGGTCGCTGCGCTTGCCCAGCGCCGTCATAATTTTTTGCGACAGAGGCGCATATTCATCATCAATCAGAAAAATACCGTCCGGCCCCACATACGCCCCGATATTACTGCCAAAACCCTGTAGCATATACACATCATGCCCCAGTTCTTCGGTGGTGATGTTTACGGTTTTCCAGTCAGGTAATTCGATCTGTGCCCACACCGGAAACGCCATCAATAATGCCGGCAGCATTGCCAGTCGCCCAAATTTTCGCAAAACTGTTTTCATCTTTTCATTCACCATCACAATGTCCCAGCCTTGATTTTTTCTATAGCATAAATGATTGTTAAGGGCTAAAGTAATTTTATGACTGAGCAAAACACAAATAAAGCCGAGCCGGAAATTGCTGCTTACAAACCTTGCCTCGTGCCATTGAAGCAAGGCAAGCGTTATTTCTGGTGCTCGTGCGGACGCAGTAAAAACCAGCCATTTTGCGATGGCTCTCATGCGGGCACAGACTTCAAACCCTTAATGTTCGTTGCCAATAAAACTGAAGAGGTCCTGCTTTGCGCCTGCAAGCGCACCCGCTCTGCGCCCTATTGCGATGGCGCGCACAACAACCTTCAGGATACCTATGAAGAAGCCAGCGCCGATGAAATCGCCGCCATGAGCCATGCAAAGCTGGTTAAACGCGATCCTGCAAACGGCGGCAAGGCGGTGCTGGACGGTGGTGCCTATGTTCTCACCCCGGACCCGGCCAATGACACAAGCCGGGGCACGTTGGCCATACAAAAACTGATAGATAAAAAGGATGGTGCCAGACACCTTAGCCTGTTGCGCATGATGGCTGATAAAGGCACATCGCCCTGGTGCCGTTATGATGAAAGCGATACGGTTTTGTTCGTAGTTTCTGGAAACGGCACGATCAGCATTGAAGGCAAGGATTTTACCATCGGGCCGGAAACCGGTATTTATGTGCAACGCGGTGAAGCCTTTCGCTTTTGCGCCGATACGCCACTGTCCCTGATGGCCACCATCTGCCCGCAAAGCGATCAGGCACAATGGCCCGATGCACCGGATGGTAAGTTTGACATGAATTTTCCCGAACGCCGGGTTGGTGTTGATCATGATAAAGCCAGTGTCATGGCCGACCGGTTTTTTCAAATCCTGGTGGATGATCAGGTTGGCTCAAAAGAAATCACCCAGTTTATTGGTGAGGTTCCGCTTTCCCGTGCGGCTTTTCATCGACATTTATATGAGGAAGCCATTGTTATTTTATCTGGTGAAGGCATGATGTGGACTGAAAACTGCAAAGCCCCGGTTAAACCCGGCGACATCATTTTTCTGGCCAAACGTCAGGGCCATTCACTGGAATGCACCGACCCCGGAGGCCTGCGCCTGATGGGGGCTTTTTATCCCGCTGGCAGCCCTGCCATCAACTATTAAACCAAAAGTCAGGACAGACATTATGGCCGCAGAACCAAAGCACTGGTCCTCAAGTCTTGGCTTTATTCTGGCCACCACCGGCGCAGCGGTCGGCCTTGGCAATTTATGGCGATTTTCATTTCTGGCCGGGGAAAATGGCGGCGGCGCTTTTGTGCTGATCTATATTGCCTGTGTGTTATTGATCGGCATGCCGATCATGCTGGCCGAATTAATCCTTGGGCGCATCGGCGGCGGCAGTGCGGTGCACAGCATTAATGCGCTGATTAAACAAACCGGGGCCAACCCGGCATGGAAGCTGATCGGTGCATTAAGCGTCTTTATCCCCTTTGTCGGCATTGCTTATTACAGCGTGGTTGGCGGCTGGACTGTGGATTATGCGGCGCAAGGACTGGCCGGTCAGGTCGCCAGCGCCAGTGGCAATCTGGCGGATAAGAATTTCAATGCCATGCTGGCCAACCCCTTACGCATGTTGCTGGCCCACAGCGTGTTTATGATTGGTGTCATGATGGTGCTGATTCGCGGCGTGCAAGGAGGCATTGAGGCCCTGTCTCGCCTGCTCATGCCCGCCTTGTTCATCATGCTGGCCGGGTTGATGACTTACGCTTTGCTGGTCGGGGATGCGGCAAAAGCGCTTGATTTTCTGTTTCTGCCTGACTGGTCGGCGGTCACGGGTAAAACCGTGGTATTGGCCGCAGGACAGGCATTTTTCTCGCTGGCCATCGGGGTTGGTATCATGATTACCTATGGGGCTTATGTTCCCAACTCCATATCTTTGGGACGTTCGGTCGCCATTATTGCGCTGGTTGATACCGCCGTAGCGATTATGGCCGGACTGGCCATTTTTCCCTTGGTGTTTTCGCAAGGCCTTGATCCGGCAGGTGGACCCGGCCTGATTTTTGTGACCCTGCCCACCGCCTTTGGCCAGATGAGCGGCGGTATGGTGGTCGGCGCGGTGTTTTTCATCCTGCTCTTTTTTGCTGCCTTTACCACCGGCATTGGCACCCTGGAACCGGTGGTGGCATGGATGGAGGAACGGCGCGGCATGTCGCGCACACGCGGCACGCTAATCGCCGGTTCTGCGGCCTGGGCCATTGGCATTGCGGCACTGTTATCCTTTAATGTCTGGGCAAAGTTTTTCCCGTTAAATGCCATACCGGGCTTTGTCGGCAAGGGCGTCTTTGATGTGATGGATTTTGCCATTGCCAGCATATTGTTGCCATTTAATGGCTTGTTGATTGCACTCTTTACTGGCTGGGTCGCCGCGCAACTGGCACACGGAAAACTTGGCCTTACCCCGGCGCTGGAGCGCGCCTGGATCTGGGTTTTGCGCCTGCTGATCCCGTTTGCGATTTTGTTGATTGCCCTTTGGAAATGAATGACACGATTATGGAAAAATACCGGCGGGAATTCCCGATCTTCAAACACGCCCACTACATCAATTCCTGCTCTTACGGTGCCTTGTCGCATCAGGTGGAAGCGGCCTATGGAGACTATCTTAATTGCCGCCGCACCAAGGGCGCGGACTGGCTGTATTGGTGCGAAATCCATGAGGATGTCCGGGCGCGCTTTGCCGCGCTGGTGAACGCTGCGCCTGATGAGATTGCGGTTACCACTTCGGCCTCCGCATCGTTAAGCAGCCTGATCAGCGCGCTTGATTTTTCCGGGCCGCGCCACCGCGTTGTCACCACCGATCATGCCTTTCCCACCGAGGCACAAAACTGGCACGCGCAGGCCACGCGCGGGGCGGAAATTGTGCATGTGCGTGAACGTGATGGCCAACTTGACCTTGAACATATGGCCGAGCTGGTAGACGAAAAAACACTGATCGTTGCCGTGCCTTTGGTCTGTTATCGCCACGGGGTGCTGAACGACATTGCCGCGATTAGCAAAATAGCCCGCAAAGCCGGGGCAATGATTCTGGTAGATGGCTATCAGGGTCTGGGGGCTGTGCCTTTTGATGTGCGTGCGCTAGATGTGGATTTTCTCATTGGCGGGGCGTTAAAATACTTGCTCTCCAGCGCCGGTGTTGGCTTTCTTTATGTGCGTGAAAATCTGGTCGCCGGTCTTTACCCCCTACAAACCGGCTGGTTTGCGCAGGCCGATATTCACGCCATGAAAATTCATGGCAATGAACCCGCCCCTAACGCCCGCCGGTTTGAACAAGGCACCCCATCCGTGCCATCACTTTATGCCGCCAGAGCCGGTCTTGATTATATGCTGAACGTAGGGGTTGCCGCCACGCGGAAACATGTGCAAGGCCTGAACCGGGCCTTGAAAGACGGGGTGCGCGCCCTTGGTGGCACGTTAACAGTGGCCCTTGATGACGTGGCCCAGGGGCCGATGGTTGCCATACGCAGCACAGATGATCACGCCCTCGTCGCCGCCCTTGAAGCCGACAATATTGTTACCTCATGCCGGGATGGGAACTTACGTGTCTCTGCACATTTTTATAATGATATGAGCGACATTAATGCGGTGCTGGCAGCGCTTGAAAAAAACAAGGCCTTATTGGCCTGACGAGCGCATTGGCGGCACCGCGTTGCTACACAGGGTTCCAATTGCCAGCCAGCCTGGATTCCGGCCTGCGCCGGAATGACCGTGTAATTTATTTCACCGCGCGCTGGTAATGACGGCGATTGGGTCTGGCTTTCATGGCCAGATCCAGTGCTTTTTCATTGGTCTTTTCCGCTTCGCGATAAAGCTGGTATTCGCCGGTTTCATATTGTGGTGGCCAGCCTTGATCGCGCACCCCGTAATGCCCCGCCGCCTCGCGGGTAATATTGGGGTTATTCAGGTGCGGCCGCCCCAGTGCACATAAATCTGCGCGATGATCGGCAATGATGGTGTTGATCTGCTCCGGCAGGGTAATATCGCCCACGGCGATGGTAGGAATATCTACCTCTTGGCGGATAAATTCTGCGAACGGGGTTTGCCACATGCGCCCGTAAACCGGTTTTTGCCAGGGCACGGTCTGCCCTGATGAAGCATGAATAATATCCACGCCTGCATCCTTAAAGGCTTTGGCAATGGCCGCAAGGTCATCAAGACTCAGGCCACCCTCTGCCCAGTCAGTTGAAGAAAGGCGCACCGACATGGGTTTGTCTTTTGACCAGACGGCGCGCATGGCTGCAAAAATTTCCAGCGGGAATTTAAGCCGGTTTTGCACCGTGCCGCCATATTCATCATCGCGGATATTGGTCAGCGGCGAGAGAAAACTCGCCAGCAGATAACCATGGGCGCAATGTAGCTCAAGCATATCAAATCCGGCGCGCTTGGCGCGTTTGGTTGCGCCGACAAATTCAGCAATTATGCGATCCATACCTGCCCGGTCCAGCTCTTCCGGCACCGCAGATTGACCCTCGACATAAGGGATGGGAGAGGCCGAAACAATTGGCCAGTTATCCGCATCCTTTGGTTCATCCATACCTTCCCAGCCGCGCTTGGTAGAGCCTTTGCGCCCCGCATGGCCAAGCTGAATAGCGATTTTTGCGCCAGAATTTTCATGAATGAAGCCAGTGATGCGCGCCCATGCCGCCTCCTGATCATCATTCCATAAACCGGTGCAGCCATCGGTAATGCGGGCGTCCGCCGACGGGCAGGTCATTTCCACAAAAACCAGGCCGGACCCGCCAATGGCGCGGGTTGTATAGTGGGTAAAATGCCAGTCGGTCGGACAGCCATCCACAGCGCTATATTGCGCCATGGGTGCCACTGCCACCCGGTTGGGAAAGGTCAGGCCACGTATGGAAAAAGACGTAAACATCGGCGTTGGCCGTTTTGCCGAAACATCAAGACCGGTTTCGCTTTGATAGCCACGATAAAACTCATCTTCGGCGGCGCGCAGAAAACCCGCATCGCGCAGTTTCAGATTATCCCAGGTGATCGACTTGGCCCGGCTCATAATGGAAAAGGCGAAGGCATAGCGCGGCTTGTCCCAATGCTGTGGCATATTCTCAAACCAGCGCAAGGAAACGGCGGCATTGTGCTGGGTAATCTCCACCGGTGTGCGGCGGTTTTTTTCGTATTGTGCAAAGGCCTCCGGCACGTGTTCAGGGTTATCCAGCACCGCCTGGGAAAGCCCAATGGCACATTCCATGGCCAGTTTGGTTCCCGACCCGATAGACCAGTGCGCCGTGGCCTTGTTATCACCCAGCAATACGATATTACCCGCATTCCAGCGATCGCAGGTAATTACCGGGAAATTGCGCCACAAGGAACGGTTGGTAATAAACCCGTGGCCATCCAGTTCCTCGGCGAATACACCTTCAAGATACCGGGCACATTCATCTTCATCCATGTCGTCAAAGCCGCTCGCCTGCCAGCAATCATCGGTGGTTTCCACCACCCAGGTCGAGTGCCCCTCCTCATACTGATAGGTATGGGCGCAAAAATGCCCGTGTTTGGTTTTCTTGAAAAAAAATGTAAACGCATCCAGAGGCCGCGACGAACCAAGCCAGACAAAATGGTTCGGACGCAATTGGGTTTTCATCCCAAATTCGTCCCGGTGTTTATCGCGAATGGCGCTGTTGATCCCGTCCGCCGCCACAATGATGTCAGAATCGGCAAAGCGGGTGGATACATCGTCCGGGTCAATGCGGGTGGCATAATGAATGGGCACCCCAACGGCGGCGCAACGGTTTTGTAAAACCTGCAACAGGGTCAGGCGCGAACACCCGGCAAAGCCATTGCCGCCAACAATGGTGCGTTCGCCCTTGTGCTGGATCACAATATCGCTCCAGTGGGCAAAACTGTCGCGGATCATCTCATAAGACGCCGGGTCGGCGCTCAGGAATTCGTCCAGCGTTTCATCCGAGAAAACCACACCAAAGCCAAACGTATCATCGGCGCGATTTTGCTCGAAAACCTCAATTTCAAAATCAGGCCGCGCCTTTTTGGTCAAAAGCGCAAAATACAAACCGCCTGGCCCGCCACCAATCACTGTGATTTTCATGTTATTCTCCCGATCTTGCATTTATTTTAGCTTTAAGATACTTACATGTAAACTAATAATTCGGACCAATACCATGACCGATACCACCGCGTTGAAACTCTGGCTGCAACTGGCCAAGACCTCTTCCAGCCTGCAGGCAAGGATCAATGCACGACTAAAAGACAAATATAATCAGTCCATGGTGCGTTTTGATGTGCTTTCGCAACTGGCGCGTAGCGATGATCAGACCATGCAAATCAGCGCCTTATCGCGCGCATTGATTGCTTCATCTGGCAATATCACGCGCCTTTTGGACCGGATGCAAAGCGAAGGTCTGATAATCCGCACCCCGGCGCCTCATGATCGGCGCAGTGTATTGGTTACGCTGAGCGCACCGGGGGCGGCTCTTTTTGATAAAATGGCAAAAGATCATGCGCGCTGGGTTGATGACTTGCTTACAGAACTGCCAGGTCAGAAAAAAAGTGATCTATTGGAAAGCCTGCATGAATTGCAAAGCGTTTTATCGAAATGCCCCGGCGGTCAAGACAGAGCTTGAGAACATCACAAGGGCACCACGGCTGTGGTTTCTATTTCAATTTTGGCACGTTTTTCCATCAATGAGCTCACTTGAACGCAAGCCATGCAGGGAAAATTTGTGCCCATCAGTTCTTTCCATATGGCACCAATTTCCTTTTGACGGGCCAGATAGTCTTCACGGTCGGTAACATACCAGGTCATGCGCACAACGTGCTCTGCCCCGGCCCCGGCTTCGGCAAGTATGGCCATTGTATTGACCAGGGTTTGGCGCAATTGATCCACCAGATCATCGCTTTCAAATTCTTCCTGCGGGTTCCAGCCAATGATGCCTGCCGTCATTACCAGACGGCCATTAGTCTCTATACCGTTGGCATATCCTTTTGGCCGCTTCCAGCCTTTTGGTTGTAATACGCGTTTCACGAAAGGCACCCCTCCTCAAGATAGCCCTTCATACGGTCTTGAACCGATTGTGGCCAGTCATGAGCGCCGGACATATCTTTTTTTGCGCAGACCAGCACCAGTTTTGAGGTAATTCGCACTTCATCACCACCGCCCAGAACCAAAACCGTTAGCGCTACGGTGGCGCGGCGCACTTCGCTAACATTAAGTCGGAAAACCACATGGTCCCCCAACCGGCAAGGGGCCATAAAACGGGTTTGTATATCGCCAAGCGGGGCGCCAACACCATGCTCCCCCAGCAACACGCCAAAACTCATGCCCAAGGCCTCGTCAAACCAGTCTTCGACGACTTCATTTAGAAGCTCAAAATAGCGCGGATAGAACATGATCCCCGCCGGGTCGGTATGGCCAAAGCGGATTTTTTTCTTTTTTTCAAACACAGGCATTATTCAGCCGTTTCCTGCAAGAGCTGGCGGGCAATGACTATTTTTTGCACTTCTGACGCCCCCTCATAAATACGCAAGGCCCGAACCTCCCGGTAAAGTTCTTCAACTTTTTGCCCCTTGGTTACGCCAAGGCCGCCCAGCAATTGCACCGCCTTGTCAATCACGGATTGCGCCTGATCTGTGGCGTAGAGTTTGGCCATGGCCGCTTCGCGGGTAACCCGCGTTTTTTGCACATCCTTGGTCCAGGCGGAGCGATAGATCAGCAAGGCCGACGCATCCACATCCAGCGCCATTTCGGCCAACATACCCTGTGCCAGCGGCAAATCAGAGAGCGTTGCACCAAACATGGATCGACGGCGCGCATGGCCCAGGGCCTCATCCAGCGCCCGCCTGGAAAAGCCAAGGGCGGCGGCCCCTACCGTGGTGCGAAACACATCCAGGGTGGAAAGGGCAACCTTAAAGCCCCGCCCTTCTTCACCCAACAGGTTTGTCACCGGTATAACACAATCGGTAAATTGCAATTTGGCCAATGGGTGCGGGGCAATCACCTCAATACGCCCGGCGACCTGCAAGCCTGGCGTATCGGCATCGACAATTATGGCGCTAACCCCGGCATCGGTTTTGGCAAACAGCGTATAAAAATCGGCAATACCGCCATTGGAAATAAAAGTTTTTTGCCCATTGGCGAGATAGTGATTACCGTTTCGCAGCAAGCTGGTCGTCATGGCCGCCGCATCAGAGCCGGCATCCGGTTCGGTCAGGGCAAAGGCAGCAATCTTTTCACCACTGGCTACTTTTGGCAGATAGGCAGATTTTTGTTCCCCATTGCCAAACATGCTGATGGCGCCGGAACCAAGCCCCTGCATGGCAAAGACAAAATCAGCAAGCCCGCTATGGCGCGCCAAAGTTTCGCGGATGATGCACAGCGAACGCACATCAAGGCCTTCATGCACACCGCCAAATTCAGCCGGCACACAATAGCGCAACCAGCCCCCGGCCCCCAGCACAGCCACCAGCGCGCGGCATGTGGCGTCCACATCATCATGGGCTTCTTTTGTATCGACTATGGCCAGCAATTCGCGTGAGGCCCAGGCGTCCAGCTCTTGCGCCAGCACACGGTGGTGATCTTCTAAAAACGGCCAGTGCAGAAAACCAGTGTCGCTCATGATGTAAAAACATTCGCGTCATTCCGGCGAAAGCCGGAATCCAGATTGCAGTCACTACTGGATTCCGGCTTTCGCCGGAATGACAAAAATACAACATCAAACCCCATACTTACCTCCATCAATCGCCCTCAAACACTGGTTTTTCCTTGGCCACAAAAGCCTTATAGGCCCGTTCAAAATCACGGGTCTGCATACAAATGGCCTGTGCCTGTGCCTCGGCCTCAATGGCGGTATCAAGGCTCATATCCCATTCCATATTAAGCTGGTTCTTGGTGATACCATTGGCAAATGAAGGCCCCGATGCCAGCCGTCCGGCCAGTTTCATGGCAGCACCGTCTAAATCCTCTGCCCCATGAATGGCATTAAAAAAGCCCCAGGCCAGCCCTTCATCTGCGCCAAAACTGCGCCCGGTCATCAGCAATTCCGTGGCCCGGCCCTGCCCGATAATGCGCGGCAGCATCGCGCACGCCCCCATATCACATCCGGCAAGGCCCACCCGGTTAAACAAAAACGCGGTTTTGACCGCCGGGCTGGCCAGACGCAGATCAGAGGCCATGGCGATGATCGCCCCGGCACCCACACAAATACCGTCTATCGCGGTAATGATGGGTTGTGGACAGCCGCGCATGGCCTTGACCAGATCGCCAGTCATGCGGGTAAAATCCAGCAATTGCGTCATATTCATCTTTGTCAGTGGGGCAATGATTTCATGCACATCACCGCCGGAACAAAAATTGCCGCCATGGCTGCCAAAGACGATGGCTTTGACGTCTTTATCATACACCAGCGCCCGAAAGAGATCGCGTAATTCGGCGTAAGACTCAAAGGTTAGCGGGTTTTTTCGCTCTGGCCGGTTTAAGGTAATGCGGGCAATATGGTTCTCAAATGTCCAGCAAAAGTGTGTGGGCGTGTAGGTTTGCGGGTTCATGCGCTTTTCCGTTTCGTGCGGACATCGGGCTCCAACTGGTCAAGCAAGGCGCGCAATGTGGCAAGGTCACTGGCGCTCAGGCGTTCAAAAGCATCATGTATCCATTCTTTATGCTGTGCCGCCATATCCGCGAACAAATCCCGCCCTTCTGACGTCAAAGAGAAAATAACGCCGCGCGCATCCCTGGTGCTGGTGCGGCGTTCCACATAACCATCACGAATGAGCGGTGCCGTAACCTGGGTCGTATTACCCTCGGTCACCATTAGCTGGCGCGATAGCTCCCCGGCCCGCAGGCCTTCCGGATCGTGGCGATCAAGGGCGGACATGACATCAAATCTGGATATGGAAACCCCAAAGCGGGTGCGCAATTGCGCATCTACAGATTTCTTGATCATATTGGAAGCATTGAGCAGGCTAAGCCAGGCCCGTAATGTGTCGCGTCCATCAGTCATGCAATTACCTCTCCGCCATCCACGATTATGGCCTGCCCATTGGTAGCGGCCGCCCCTTCTCCGGACAAATAAAGCACCGCCCCGGCAACTTCTTCGGGCTGCACCAGGCGGCCCATGGGGTTTGCCTTGACCAGTGATTGCAAGGCGGCCTCTTTTGATCGTCCGGTCTTGTTCATAATCATGTCTAGCGATTCTGTCACCAATGCTGTTTCGGTAAAACCCGGACAGACCGCATTGGAAGTCACGCCGGTTTTGGCCAGTTCTATCGCCAGGGTCTTGACCAGACCCAAAACCCCGTGCTTGGCCGCACTATAGGCCGCCGTATAGGCATAGCCCTTAATTGAAGCGGTGGATGCAATCACAATAAAGCGCCCCCAGCGGCGTTCCACCATGCCAGGCAGCGCCGCCCTGGCGCATAAAAACGCGCCCGTCAGATTGACCGCCAACATATTTTGCCACATCGACAGATCCGTTTTTAGTGCGGGTGCGGTTGCCGCTGCGCCCGCATTATTGACCAGAATATCCACCGGACCGACCCTGGCAAAGGCCTGGTTTACCGAAGTCTCATCGGTTACATCCATAACGGTATAATCAAACCCGCTGGCCTTCAAAGGCCCTTCTTTACGCCCGGCCACCAACACCCTGGCACCGTTTTGGGCAAAGCGGTGCGCACAGGCCAAGCCAATACCGGTGCCGCCGCCGGTTATCAGAACTGTCTTTTTTGCACCGCTCATCTTTCAATCATTTCCATGAATTTGGGTTTAGCACATCCTTACAATTATAGCACTAAAATAAATTAGCAATGTGGCCTAGCCATATCAGTTTTCACGCGGCAAGATAGGAAAAAAGGAGCAATCCATTGGCAGAGCGATCTTTCGCAAGAGAAGTTCAAAAACTAAAAGCCAAAAAAGGGGAGACCTTTCACGGCGAAGGCATTCTTGCCGTTACCAAGGCCTTGTTGCAATCGGGTGTTTCTTATGTCGGCGGCTATCAGGGCGCACCGATTTCTCACCTGATGGATGTGCTGTCCGATGCCGAACCGATCCTGAACGAACTGGGCGTGCATTTTGAAACTTCGGCCAGTGAAGCGGCCGCCGCCGCCATGCTGGCGGCTTCGGTCAATTATCCCCTTCGCGGAGCGGTAACCTGGAAATCCACCGTGGGCACCAATGTTGCATCCGATGCGCTGGCCAGCGTGGCCTCCAGCGGCGTCATGGGCGGCACTTTGGTTATTGTTGGCGAGGATTATGGTGAAGGCTCCTCCATCATGCAGGAGCGATCGCACCCCTTTGCCATGAAATCGCAAATCTGGTTGCTGGATCCTCGCCCCAACCTGACCGCGATCACCCAAATGGTGGAAAAAGGCTTTGAACTTTCCGAGGCTTCCAACACCCCGGTTATGCTGGAGCTGCGTATTCGTGCCTGCCATGTGTCTGGCTCATTTATAGCCAAAGACAATGTGCGACCGGCGTTTACATTGGCCGATGCCATGGAAAATCCGGTGCGTGATTATGACCGGGTGGTTCTGCCGCCTTCTAATTTCGTCCATGAGGTGGAAAAGATTGAAAAGCGCTGGCCCGCCGCTGTCTCTTACATCAAAAAGCACAAGCTGAATGAATTTCTGGGCGGCCATAAAGGCGATGTGGGTATCGTGGTGCAGGGCGGCCTTTATAACACCTTGATGCGCGCCATGGAGCTGGCCGGACTGGCCGATTGTTTCGGGCAAACCGACATTCCCATCTATTGCCTGAACGTCACTTACCCGATGATTGAGGACGAGGTGCGCGGGTTTTGTGCCGACAAGCGCGCCGTTCTGATGATTGAAGAAGGCCAGCCGGAATATATTGAACAGGCGCTTAACACCATCTTGCGTCAGGCAGACCTGTCCACTCGCGTGATCGGAAAAAAACTTCTTCCCCGTGCCGGGGAATATACCGGTCAGGTCTTACGCGAAGCGCTATCGGCCTTTTTTGCAGACCAGGCCCCCGGCAAAATAAAATCCACTGCCGTTGACCACCCGTTACCGGAAAAAGAGCAAAAAACGCTCATGGCTACCGTGCCGCCACGCCCTGTAGGATTTTGCACCGGATGCCCGGAACGTCCGGTTTTTACCGCCATGAAACTGGTGCAGCGCAAACTGGGTGATTTTCATGTTTCTTGCGACATTGGCTGTCATCTGTTTTCCATCTTACCGCCCTTTAACATTGGCAATACCACCATGGGCTATGGGCTTGGCTGGTCCGGCGCTTCGGCCTTTAATACCCCCGCCAGCAAACGAACCATCAGCATTATGGGCGATGGCGGGTTCTGGCATAATGGCCTGACCAGCGGTGTCGGCAATGCTGTTTTCAATAAAAATGATAATGTGCTGGTGATCATTGATAATGGGTATTCGGCGGCGACCGGCGGGCAGGACCTGCTTTCCTCACGCGCCGATAATGCCAATCGCCGGACTGGCCAATCCATAGAAAACGCAGTGCGGGGCCTGGGGGTAAAATGGGTGAGGCCGGTCAATACCTATGATCTGGGAAAAATGGTCAAAACCCTCACGGATGCCCTGACCACCAGTGACAAGGGCCCAAAAATCATTCTGGCCCAGTCCGAATGTATGTTGAACCGCCAGCGCCGCGAAAAACCTTTGCGCAATAAAGCCATCAAGGACGGCAAGCGGATAGAAATCACCCGTTTTGGCGTGGACGCAGATACCTGCACCGGCGATCATGCCTGCATCCGCCTTTCGGGCTGCCCGTCATTGACCATTATTGATAATCCGGACCCGTTGCGTGAGGACCCGGTGACACGTGTCAATAATGATTGCGTTGGCTGTGGCGTTTGCGGCGAGATCACCCATGCGGCCATTTTGTGCCCATCTTTTTACAGTGCCAAAGTCATCAACAACCCCACCGGGTTTGACCGTTTTCGCGCGGCCATCGCCCATGCGGTCATTGGCTTTTTGCAAGGCCGTGCTGATAATAAGCGCCAGAAATACAGTTTTGGTACCACCCCATGAAACCCGTTCGCCCGATCACCATTGCCATCACCGCCATGGGCGGACAGGGCGGCGGTGTGCTGGCTGGCTGGATCACCCAATTGGCTGAATCCCAAAATTATATCGCCCAGTCCACGTCTGTGCCGGGGGTGGCACAGCGCACCGGTGCGACCATTTATTATGTTGAGCTTTTCCCAAAAGAGGCCGCCAAAAAAGCCGGGCGCGCGCCGGTTCTGGCGCTCATGCCATTGCCTGGGGATGTGGACATTGTCATTGCCTCAGAGATGATGGAGGCAGGCCGCGCCCTGATGCGTGGCTTTGTTACCAAACGCACCACGCTGATCGCCTCCACCCATCGCATTTACGCCATTTCCGAAAAAGAACCATTGGGCGATGGCCGTCAGGATCTGGAGGCAGTGCAAAAACTGGCCGAAGATACCGCCGGGCGCTTTATTGGCTTTGATATGGAGGCGGCGGCCCAGAGCGCGCAGAGCTTTATCAGTTCCGTGCTATTTGGGGCCTTGGCCGGATCGGATGCCCTGCCCTTTTCCCGTGATCAGTTTACAGCGGTTATTCGCAAAAGCGGGAAGGCCGTCAAGGCCAATCTAAGCGGCTTTGCCCTTGGCTATGCCAAAGGCGCAGGCCAGAAGGACAGCATAGAACCGGAAGCGGGTGGAACACCCGCATCCACCACAACGCCGTTGACGCCAGCACCGGCCATTGCGCCCTTGCTGGCGCACCTGCACGAAGAATTTTCCCCGGCCACCCACGACATGCTGCGCCTGGGGCTGGAACGCGTTGTGGATTTTCAGGATGTGGCCTATGGCACACTTTATCTTGATCGCATGAGCGCCATTCACGCGCTGGACAAGGCTTATAATGGTGCCCGCAAGAGCTGGCGGCTTAGTAAAGCGGTGGCGCGTTATCTGGCACTGGCCATGGCTTATGAGGATACCATTCGCATCGCAGATCTGAAAACCAGATCCAGCCGCTTTGACCGCTTTGCTAATGAGGTCGGTGCAAAGGATGGACAGATCATCACCATTACCGAATTTATGCACCCGCGGGTGGAGGAAATCTGTGATATTCTGCCCGTATCGCTTGGACGCTTTATGCTGCAAAACAAGGTGGCCAACTCTGCTTTGGGTTTCTTCTTTGCCAAAGGACGTAAAATCAAAACCACCAGCGTTGGCGGTTTCTTGTTATTATACACGCTGGCCGCGTTCAAACCCATACGCCGCGCCAGCCTGCGCTTTATGCAGGAGCAAAAACGCATGGATCACTGGCTGGATGCCATTACCAATGCGGCACCAGTCAATTACGCACTGGCTTGTGAAATTGCCGGCATGCAACGCCTGATCAAGGGCTATGGCGACACACATGCGCGAGGCCTGAAAAACTATCAAAGCATTATGGCCGCGTTAGACACCATTGGCACCGACCGTAATGCCAACAAGCGATTACAGGCTTTAAAAGAGGCCGCCTTGCAACATGAGGACGGACAAGCCCTGAAAATCGCGCTAGAAAAATATTAAAAGGGAGAGTGACATGAATGGAACTGAAATATTAAGCGCATTGACCGGTGCATTGGGCGGCGGCGGTGTGCGCGTGGTGGATCTGACACAACCGTTGGAGCCCAAAACGCCGGTTTTGCAATTACCACCGGAATTTGTGCAAAACCCGCCTTTTGAGATTGAGGTGCTTTCCAAATATGATGACCGCGGCCCCGCCTGGTATTGGAACAAGTTCAAATGCGGGGAACATACCGGCACTCATTTTGATGCCCCGATCCATTTCGTTACCGGCAAGGATTACGAGAACAACGCCACCGACACCATTCCCGTGGAAAAATTCATTGGACCAGCCTGTGTCATTGACGCCAGCAAGGAAGTGGAAAAAGACCCGGACTTTCTGGTGAGCATTGATTACGTCAAATCCTGGGAAGCCGCCCACGGTAAAATTGCCCCCGGATCATGGGTGCTGTTTCGCACCGATTGGTCCAAACGCACCGACCCGGATGCTTTTTTGAATTTCCAGGAAGATGGCGCCCACACCCCAGGATGGGAAGCGGCCTGTATTCCATTTTTGGCCAATGAACGCGACGTTTTGGGCGTTGGCGTGGAAACCGTAGGCACTGATGCGGGCCAGGCGCACATGTTTGACCCGGCTTTTCCCTGTCATACCTTAATGCACGGGGCCAATAAATTCGGGCTGGCCAGCCTGACCAATCTGGATCAACTGCCCCCCACGGGTGCCATTGTCATTGCCCCGCCGCTGAAAATCGTGGGCGGTTCCGGCAGTCCGCTACGGGTGCTGGCACTGGTGCCAAACGGGGCTTAGGTGATTTTCAGTTGGGCTAAACAAAGGATACCAGTGTCCTTTGCTTTGCCCGTTTGGATTTTGACCGTGATTGCTTGAAAATCCAGCATAAAAACACGGGTCAGGGTTTTGTCGGCAAAACAAAGCCAACACTTGAAATGCGGCATATAGCGCATTTTGCACCTTATTTCCTCAACAGCATTCATGGCGCCTATCAATATGTGTCGTATTAATTTGACATATAGGAATATATTTAATACTTTATGTCGTAATAACACGACACAGGAGGTGAAAATATCCCATCAAGAGAAAAATGTTTTTATTTCGCTTATTAGCGCGCTGATCGTATCCATTCTCTATGCTTTATATGTATTTTATCTGTTTCAAAACGGACGTTTCGCTGGTTCTGACGCAGGCAGCCTTGTCGGCAGGAGCGCTTTTGCGATGATTGTTGTGGGCGTTGGCGTAAGGATCGTGGTGCAAGCCATATTCTCCGTCATCCATACAAAGCTCACGCAGGAAAAAGATCGTCCAGTCAACGATGAACGCGATAAACTGATTGAGCTTAAAGGAATGCAGATTGCCTTTATAACATTCAGTGTCGGTTTTTTAGCGTTAACGGCTTTATTGGCCTTAAATATGTTGGTTCCTTATACAGTGATCCTGCTCACTATCGCAGGTTTGTATCTGGCAAGTATTGTGGCAGATAGCGTAAAAATCTTCCTTTACCGCAGGGGATTCTGAAGTGGTAAGAGGCCAGATCAGCAGTAATGTTCGAAAATTGCGTTTTGAGCATGGTGAAATGACTCAAAAACAACTGGCGGAAAAAGTAGGCGTAAGCCGACAAACAATTGTCGCTATTGAAAAGGCCAGATATTCACCCTCATTGGAATTGGCTTTCTTAATCGCCCACGCCTTTGGCCAACCGATTCAAAATGTTTTCTCATACAAAATCGGAGACGGGGCATCCATATTATTCGAGAAAGGCAGGGAAAAATGATGCCCCCCCAAAAAACAGCAAGAAGAGCCGGAGCACTTTATCTGATGATGACTCCATTCGCTATTTTCAGTATGATGTATGTCCCCTCCCTCCTTATGGAATCGAGCGATGCAGGGACATTAGCCTCTAATATAATTGTATCGGAAAATTTGATCCGTGCCAGTATCATTAGCTGGATCATATGCCAGATGATATTTATATTTCTATTGGCAGCTTTATATGATTTGCTTAAACCGGTTAATAAAAACACCGCATTGCTAATGCTGGCTTTGGCTCTTTCAGGTGTCCCTATTGCATGCCTGAATGAGCTGAACCGCTATGCTGCGCTATCACTCTTGAGTGACAATGACTATCTGAAGATGGTGAATATAAAAAATCTGCATGCCCAGGCAATGTTGTTTTTTAAATTACACGCTGCCGGGCTTAATATCGCCCAAATATTTTGGGGTCTGTGGCTGTTCCCCTTTGGTTATTTAGTGTTCAAGTCTGGATTCTTGCCCAAACTGTTAGGCATATTGTTGATGATCGGATGCTTTGGTTATCTAATAGACTCTGTTTCATTTTTTCTTTTCCCCAACTTCAGCATTTCCATTAGTCCAATTACCGGTATTGGGGAGTTGTTACTACCGCTGTGGCTCTTGATTAAAGGCGTAAACGTCAAACAGTGGAGAAAGCGCGCCCTTCAATCTGCAAATCACCATGACGATTTACTGAACACCTAACCTCTGTTTCAATCTGGCTGGGTCAGAATGTGTAGCTGCGCACCTTCACCCTGGCCTTGCATTGCTGATAGCCTGATGGATTTGCAGCGCGCCCATAAGATTGCCGTAGGTATAGCCGCCCAAGAGGGCGCGCAGGTCTTTGGCGTCCTCCAGCGCTTGTATATATCTGGCTTTGACCCCTTCATCTTTTGGGTCATGGCCTAGTTCTTCGGCCCAGTCCACAAGGTCATCGCAATCGTCAATATGTTGCGCCACCAGAGCAAAATGGTGGAGCAGATTGGCGGCGCCGGGGGCATGAACTACGCCCTCTTTTACGGTTATATCACGCACCATCTGATTATGGTCGCTGCGCAGTGTGCACCGATACATGCTCTTTGCTGTCTTATATGCCTCAAGGGTAACATTGGCCTCAATCACCGCTTCATCAACAAAATCCACTGGTTTGTCCTCCGTAATTGAAACCTCAGGTTTTATACAAACGCGATCGGATGGGTAATGCAAATCCCGGATGGGTTTACGCGGCAAGTATAGACCATCATCTCAACCCCGTTCGCGCGGGCGGATTTAAGGGCTTTTGCATAGGCGGGGTCAATATCACTGGCCGGGGCAAAACGGGTGCAATCTTCGCGTTGCACCACAAAAAGAACGGCGGCGCGATTACCGTTTTTTATCTCCGCCGCCAGATCGTCCATATGTTTGGCGGCACGCTTGCTTACGCTGTCCGGAAACTCGCCCAGCTTTGGTGTGCGCGACAGGGTTACGCTTTTCACCTCTACATAACAGGGAGGCCGGTTTTCGTCCTCAAGCAGAAAATCCACCCGGCTGGCTGCGCCGTATTTAACCTCACGGCGTAAAGAAGCATAGCCAGCCAGTGGCGCAATCGTGCCCGCCTTTATGGCTTCCCCGGCCAAAGCATTGGCCCGCCCGGTATGCACCCCCACCAGCACGCCATCAGCTTCCATCAGTTCCAGACTGTGGCGCAATTTGCGGTTGGGGTTGTGGCTGTCAGAAATAAAAACCCGTGCATCCGGCGCGCCAAGCCCCAGCATGGAGCCGGGATTGGCACAGTGCACCGTAATTTCCTCGCCGCTTTGCAGGCGCACATCGGCCAGAAACCGCTTATAGCGTTTGATGAGACGGGCTTCGACCAGGGGTTCGGGGAATCGCATGGGCCAATACTGCCCCTTCACAGCACTTCACCGCAATAGGGGCTTTATTTTACCGGCGCTTTTGCCATAGTGCGCAAATCACCCACGGCTTTGCGGGCGTGGCGGAATTGGTAGACGCACAGGACTTAAAATCCTGGGATCATTTGATCGTGGGGGTTCGATTCCCCCCGCCCGCACCAATTAAGGATTGAGGTTCTCGTTGTTTTCTTCAATCCGGGTCGGATCAAATGTCGGGTTGCTTTCGCGCAAGGGGCGCACGGGACAATGATTGAGCTTTTGCGACACATATTGGCAGAAAACGGGGTCCAGCATCACTTTATGGTTTTCCCACCATTCACGCCGACCGGGGGCGCTATGCAGGTCCAGCCAATAGCTTTCCTTGCCTTCCAACAGTTTTTCATCCAGCGCGTTTTGCCGGCGTAGATGATAACACAATTCCCACATGGCGGTTTCAGAAAAACACCACAGGGTGTATCGGTGTTGCTCCCAATGGTTAAGACTTTTCATGTCTTCATTGCCGCGAAGCGCTATTTTATAGAGCACGGAATCCGCCAATAGCTGGTCCACAAGCGCCTTTTGATAATCAAGAACGGCGATGGTCGCCTGCCCTTTCATTTGATTGCGGGTCAGGACGATTTGAACAGCCACAAACATTAGTGAGCCAAGAATGGCCAGCACAGCCACCGTCTGACCGACATAGTAAATGCTCTCAAGCGTCATGGTTTTCACTCTCAGCGTCTGGCTTTCTTGAAGCGCCGAACGGTTTTGAATTTGGGTGAACCTCACGTTTCATCAGATCAGTATCAATATAATCTTGAAACGACTGGCTGAACATATAACCGCGTTCGGCCCAGAATTCTTTTCCACCGTTGTTTGTGAACAGGTTCATGGAAACCGATTCCCACCCGCGCCATAGATCGGGCGAGAGCGAGCCATCCTTCCATTTTAAATATGCGTCCTGATGGTATAATGAAAACGACATGAACACGGTAATAAACTGCGCTTTCTCAATTTCTGTTAGCCGCTGATACTCCCTGAACCCTTTAATACTGATGGCCAACACATCGGGTTGGTTTTGCACTGAGGTATACCAGGCAGCGAAATTGCTGTGCACGGCTTGCGCGGCGGAGGCCCTGGTCGCAATAGTGCTCTGGCGCACTTGCAAGCCGACAAAAATGAGCGAGATGACCACGCTAAAGGCGGCAACAATGCTGGCAATAAAATAAATATCTTCAAGAGTCATGTTCCTGGTTCCTCAGGATCATCCGAAGGTAATGGCGATGCCGATGCCACGGGCTTTGTGCCGGGCGATTTCGCCGCCTGTGCCTCGATCTCGCTGACCATGCGGTCAATAAGCGCAATATATGCTGGGTCGCTCCTCTTCAGGCGATACCGCCGCCACCAATTACGGGCCGCCGGATCTTTCATATAGCTCAATGTCGTTGCTTCCATTTGTGAATAGGTTGCTTCTTCGATCAGTCCACGACGATGCAGGTTAAAACCGGCTTCGTGGCTGCCAAGCGCTACACTCATGACATACAGGAACCGTAATTTTTCCGGCCCGGTCAACGGTTGATTTTCGACCAGCGTCCGGTATAGGAAATCGGCCTTTTCTGGGGAATCTGCCAGTGACAACTGTATTGCACCCGTCTGCATCCAGACATTTAGGGTCAGGTCGACGCGTGCGAGCTCGCTCATTTGCTGTGTCTGCTTGCTGATTTGGCGCATCTGAAAAAATACCGCCGCTAGCGACGCCAGGATCGCCAATACCGCCACCGTCTGGCCGATATAATAAATGCTCTCAAGGGTCATGATTGTGGCTCTTCCTTTTTGGCTGGGCGGACTTTCGCCTCGGCACGGGCAGCGATCTTGTCAATGATTTCACTGAAAGGAGGAACGAAGCGATCCTTGCGGGCCAGCGCCCACCATTTACGCACCCGTGGGCTTTCAAAATAAACCGCCATGGATCGCATGGTCCGCTGATGGCTCGTCTCGTCGAACAAGCCTTGCCGCCATAACACATACCCGCTTTCTACGGTGCTCAGCATATTTGACATATTAATGCTAAAGCGCAGCTTTTCTGCATCAGTCAGGGGCGCCGCGCCATAAAGGCCACGCTGCATCAGATCAGCACTCTCAGGCGTCGAGTACATTTGCGCTTGGGTTACCAGAATAGTGTCCCAGGAAGCCTGCGTCATGTCCGCTTTGGCTAATGTGTTCGCCTGCTCCGCTGCCCGATTGCTTTGACGCACTTGCAAGCCTACAAATATGAGCGAGGCAAGGATCGCAATGACGGCAACGATCTGGCTTATAAAATAGATGCTTTCAAGCGTCATTTGTTTGTTTCCCCTGCTGGTTTGGCATAAGGCTCTTCCAACAATTGCGGTGCGCAAGCGAGACAATTGTCAAAATAAGCGATAAACTCAGGCGAGAAGCGCAACGCCTTGTTTGCCTCCCAACTTGCCCGGGCAAGCGGGCTCTTCTGTTGCTGCCAAACCACCATGGCTTCCAGACGCCTGACAATATCGGGTTCAACCAGATGGTTACGATGGAGGTTATACACACGCTCAAGGTTCATCAGTCCCTTTTCCAGCCAGGAGATAAACCGGGTGCATTCCACATCGGTTAAACGTTTGCTGGTGAACATGGCCTGATGGTAAATTTTCGCAAAAGTATCGTTTTCAATGACATAGCGAGTATGATCAGCAATCAGGTCTTGCGATGAAGACGTCAGTTGCGCCCGGGCCAGACGATTGGCCTGACGCATTTGAACAATAACACCGACCAGTGAACCAAGAATGGCCAGCACCGCCACCGTCTGGCCGATGTAATAGATGCTTTCAAGGCTCATGACTTTGATTTTTCCATTGGAGCGAATTGGGGCATAAACTCGTAGATTGGCGGCGTCACGCCACCCAGCGCCGTCAGGCGCTGGTCAAGATGATCAACCAGATCAACGCCCATAAATTTTCTCGTATGCGCCCACCATTGCGCCCCGCCGGGCGTAGAAATGATCCCCAATGTAAATAATTCAAAGCCATTGTAAGAGGAATCCGTGATCAGTTCATCTTTTTTCATGTAAATACACTGTTCCATGATGAGCAAAAATGTCATGGCCCAGGTCGCGAAATTACTCTTGGTTTCATGTGATGCGCCGTCAAACTCCATCAACCCATGGCGAACGTCCTTTAGAACTTTTGAATTGTCGAATGTCAGGAGCATAAATTCGGAGGCGTTCTTGAGAAGTTCGCGCTGGCTGCTGGCCCGCGCAATCAACTGGCCCTGTCGCATCTGAAAGAAAATAGCCCCTAACGATGCAATGATAACCAGCACCGCCATTGTCTGGCCGATATAATAGATGCTTTCAAGGGTCATAGAATGGCCTCTCCTTTATTTGCGAGGTGTCAGGACCAGGCGCACGAACAAAATGGACGCCAATATTAATTGCCATATCAGGGAAATGACAAAAACGCCGGGTGATGCCGTCTGTGTCGCATTGATGAACAGCCAGAGCACCAGTGCGCCACTACCGCCAAAAAACAGCACCCAGACCCATAATGATAATTTCTTGCGGACACTGGTTTCCAGCCGCGAAGCGGCAAAAATTGGCCCGGCCATGCTGGCCATAATAATAATAACGGCAAGAAAGGTGCTGGACAGGCGCCACAAATCATTGCCCGCGATTCCAAACGCACTCAAAACAAGAGGGATGAGCGAACCAAAGGCAGCGCCAAAAGCGACAAGCAACATGCTTAGCGTTCGGAAATGATCCAGCGGCGCAAAATCTTTGCCATGAACCCCGATAATGATGGCGATAACGATCCCGGAAAACCCGATCAACGCCACGGCAAAGTCTGTCAGAATTGTTATATCGCCCGGTGTCATGGGCTTGCTCCGTATGTTTTATCTTCACTGATCATCCACATTCTCTCAGGTGCCTGCTCAACACCTATAGGCAATTTTAATTCCCATGACCACAATTCAGTCGGGATACATGGCGCGGGCAATTTGGAAGCAGCGCCTGCCGCCTTTGCTAATGTCACCACCTAATGGTTCAGCTATCTCACAGCAATGCTATACGATATAAAGCAGGCATACGGGAGATGGTGATGAAATTTCGGGGTGTTGGTTTGGTTATCGCTTTATGTGCGGGTTTATCGGGATGTGAACAAAAAAGCGCGGTGCCAGTGGCGGTGGTTCCCGCCCTGGAAATGAATACCGCTCAGGAAGCACGGTTTTCCAAACTGGCGCTTGCCTGTGTTCACCGTGAATACCCCAACAAGATCAGCCACACCATGCGTAGTGATGCAGATGCGAAAACCCCGCGCCAACTGCATCCATCGTTTTATGGGTGTTTTGACTGGCACTCCTCCGTGCATGGGCATTGGTTGCTGGTGCGCCTGTTGCACACGGGTGCCGCCAATGCGCCCTGGCGGAATGCGGCGATTAACGCCCTGTCATTAAGCTTTACACCGGATAACATCGCCCCAGAAATCGCCTATTTTGACAATGAGAACCGTGGCTCGTTCGAGCGTCCCTACGGTCTCGCCTGGTATCTGCAATTGATGAGCGAGTTACGGGAATGGGACGATCCACAGGCCAAAGTCTGGCTTGAAACCTTGTCGCCATTAGAGGCGGTCATTGCGGCGCGGATCAAAACCTGGTTGCCAAAACTGGCGTATCCGATCCGTCTTGGCACCCATAACCAGTCTGCTTTTGCCTTTGGTCTGATCCTCGATTGGGCGCGTGGTGCCGGAGATACGGATATGGAGGATTTGATTATCCAGCGCACACGGGATTTTCACCTAAAAGATCGCAACTGCCCGCTTGATTATGAGCCAAGCGGCGAGGATTTTCTCTCGCCCTGCCTGATGGAGGCCGATTTGATGCGTCGGGTCTTGGGAAAACACGAATTTGCCAACTGGCTTACTGATTTTCTGCCATACCTGCCTATGGATGGCCGTGAGGACTGGCTGGCACCGGGAATTGTGCAAGATGCGTCAGATGGCAAGCTGGTGCATCTGGATGGGGTAAATTTATCGCGGGCATGGAATTTGGAAAACATCGCACTGGCTCTACCGCAAGACGATCCACGTATTGCCGCGCTATATGCGGCGGCGAAAGTGCATAAAGCGGCGGGACTGGCGGCTGTTACGGATGCCCATTACAGCGGCTCGCACTGGCTGGCCAGCTTTGCCACCTACCTGATAACCAAAAGAGGCCGATCAGCGCAGGAAGTTCAGTAAGGAAAGATTGCTGAGGATCGAGAAGGTTCGCGCCGAGGCCTCGACCGCCGTTTGCGCCTGTGACAACCTTGTAGCAGCTTCGGCCAGATCCACATCCTCAATATCACCGACGACCTGCTTTAGCAGAACTTGTTGGTCTTCTGCGCGTTGTTGGGCAGTTTCCACCCGCTGTTGTAACAGGCCGTTTTTGGCAACCACCGTATTCAAACCATCGGCGGCGCTGGAAATACTGGCCAAAGTGCCTTGCAGGAAGGTCTTTTGCGCGGATGTCAACGTTGCGCCAAAAGGACCGGAGGCACTATCGTTATAATCCTTGATGGATTTAATCACGGTGAGCAGATCCTTGCCGACCTCATCGGCCAAAAAGCCGATCTCGACTGAATTGCCCTCGTCAATACGTGCGGTGGCTTTAACCTTGGTGTTATCAAATACATCGGCAACCGCTGCGGCGGCACCAAGTTCGTTCAGGGTTTTGATATTCACTGGTGATGCATCAACCTTGGTGCCGCCAAAAAGCGGTCGTCCGGCAAAGCTCTGGTTCAGGCCGTTCAGCGCACGGCCAAAGGCAGCCTCCAATTGCTGGACTAGCGTAACACCTGAATTAAGCCCGATCGCATCAATGACTGCCTGGCGTAAATCGTCAGCGGAACCGGAAATTTCATTTAAGGCAAGGTCTTGCGTTGCCAGTCGGCCGGTAATTTCCTTGGTGGTCTGAATATAGGTTTCTGTGCGCGCCGATAGCGTATAAGCAGCATTTAAGGCCCCCAATTGCGGCGCAAACCCTTTCAAATCATCGGCTTTTTTACCACTGGACACTTGTTTTTGTGCCGTCAGTAAATCGCTCTGATTGCGCAATAACTCAATCAGGGAAGCCTGGTTGGAAACATTGGTGGCAATGCGTGGCATGTTGTTGGCTTTCTAAAAAGACGTCAGATAATGGATAACAGGATATCGTTCAGTTCTTTGGCGGCCTGTATCAGACGCGCCGAAGCATTATAAGATTGCTGGAATTGTGTCATCAGCGCCAATTCCTCGTCAATATTGACCCCTTGTGCATTGGCCAGGCGCTGTTCGGCTTCGCTACGTAGCGCAATTGCCGCCTCGGATTGCCGTTCTGCCCGCGCAGCTCGTGTCCCAACATCCGTGGCAAAGCGCCCGGCGAAGTCATTGAGCGTCCCGGTAACGCCTGACAATGATCCAGCGCTCTGAAAAGTTCGTGTGGTTTCCATAGCGCGAGCGATGGCTTCCCCACCGCGCCCATCACCTTTACCCAAAACCGTATCGCCGGTTGAAGTGGTTGCGCTCAATTCCAGCTTGGCCAGCGCCAGCAGGTCCGGGTTTTTGGCAATATCGTTACGGATGGCAAATGCAGAGGACCGGGTGCCGCGAACCGCTTCACCCAGGCCGAATATCTGGGTAAACGACAAGCCCGTTGCACCACGTGCCGTGGTATCGCCGCTGGGCTCAACGCTGTAGCTTTCCGCGCCCACCGTTGGGGTTTGCACAAGGCGACCGCTGGCATCCAGGGAGAAATTTGCAAAGCGCCCAACCCCGGTTGTGGTATTGTTCAGGGCAACAAGATAGTCATTGATGCTGGCCCCGGCGACAGGCACACTGATTTGCGCAGCCACTCGACCATCTGCACCAGTTACGGTAAAGTCAAGCGCGCCGCCAGCAGCCAGACCATGGGCATCAGTGCCAGATAATCCGGTTTCAAATTGTGTTGGGCGGGCGCTGGTGACAAGCTCGTTCAGCCCAAAGAACTGTGCAAAACTACGCCCTGCGCGCCCTGAAGGTGTGGTTGCATCCTGCACCAGAGCAACGCCATTGGCACCAACGGCACTGATTTTAAGGGCTCCTCCAGAAAAACTGGCTGAACCACTTGCGCCCAGGGCCGTGTTCAATGCCGTGGTAATACCATCAAGGGTTGCTCCAAATGCGGCGGGCGCACTGCCGTCCACACTTAGACTTCCCGCATCAAAATCAATATCCACACGTTTGACCAAGGCGCCAGCATTATCAACAATGGCAAGGCTGGTCTTGCCATTAAAATTCAAGCTATCCGCGCCAAGAAGGCCGGTATTGCGGCCTGTCAAACTTGATGGCGCCGGTATGGCACTGGCATTGGTATGAGCGGCATTGAGCGCATCGGCGCTACCAGCCGCAAATTCAGCCAGTTCTAACGCCAGCGCTGGTAGTTCTTTATCACGCAGGTCAAGAAAACCACGCAATTCCCCGCTATTGAAATGCGATTGTAATTCCACAACATTGCCAGAAGGTGTGCGGCCCTGAATGGCGGCAAAACTCTGTCCCAGATTACCAGGAGCCGGTCCTGGACCTTCAAGGGTCAGGGGGAATTGGCCCAACAACAAGACTCCGTCTGAAGTGCGCAAAATAGCCGACCCGTTGGTGGTTCTGTCCAGCTTGATGTCGATAATGGAGGATAGCTCGGTTATCAGGGCGTCCTGGCGGTTTTCAGCACCGGTTGCATCGCCCTGAATGCGGCCGCGGGCTATGTCATCGTTTAAGGAGCCAATCTGCACTATCAAATCATTGGCCCGCTCTATACTGAAACCGATCTGGCGTTGCGCCTCAGCCCGCGCACCTAACAACTCGCTATCAAGGCGCGCAAACTCATCAAAAAGGAACTGCACATCATTAACGGCAGTTTGACGGCGCACTCCTGAAGCCGGATCAAGAGCCGCTGAGCCGATTTCTGTAAACGCGCTGTTCAGGCGGGCAAACAGCGATCCCGCATCATCCAGAGAGCCAAATTGTGCCTGCACCCGATCCAAATATCCGGCTCTGGCTTTTCCGCTGGCGGCTTCTCCATTAGCACTTAATGAGGTGGCGAACAAAAACCGGTCAGTAATTCGAGAAAGACTGGACGCATCGACCCCAAGGCCAGTACCGTTTACGCTGCGGGAGGTCAGGTTTGCCTGGGAGCGTGCATAGGCCGGCGTGTTGACATTGCTGATATTGGTTGAAGCAGAGCGTAAACCAAGTTGCGCTGCATTCAGGCCGGAAAGTGCGTTGCCAAGTATGGTGTTCACGGACATTTCTTTATTCCTTACCGGCAGGACTTGCCGCCATCTGGGTTATTATTTCCGACTTCATCAAGGCCGCAGATATTGGCTGAGCCATCATATAAATTTCCATAACCATATGTTTTATATACGCATTACCTGTTTTTATGAGAGCTTTTCCATCTATATGTGCATTAACCATAAGAAGGGTAACGCAAGGGCCGGGCCAATTGCGCTCTACAGGTGCATTGCAAAGACCCTGGGGCGGATCATTTTACCCCGGCAAATATGCGCAAGTGGGCAGAAACAACCCTATAAGCAGAGCTTACCCTCCCCCTGCATACACCGTAACTTGTTGTATTCTCTGTATTATATAAAATTCATAACAATGGCCCATCTCTTGCAGCCCTTTGCACAACGCATTGTGCGAAGATAATTTTAACAGGTTGATTGAATGGGTTTGGATTTCAATTTCTTGACTGCATTAACCGGCAGTGCAGCAAAAACTGCCGCTACAGGTGTGATTACAAACAAAAGCACAAGCACAGGCAATACATCTGTATTTTCTGATTTATTACAGGCCAGCCTGCAGGGCAATCAGATGATTACTCCTGTAGAAACCGGCAAGGCAAGCAATGGTAATTCAGCCAAAGCCCCTACGGGTCAGTTTGCACCTGCCACACCGTTGCAGCCGATAAATACGCAAAAAGTAGACAACAATGCTGCCTTATCCGGTCAGGGCGATACGCCTGATGCACAAAGTGAGTTAGCCATAGAGGGTTTGGTATCTGTTCAAGGACAGGTGCAGATCACACCTCAAAGCAGCATTCAGCTTGATCAATTAACGCCTGATGGCATCCCGGTAATTCGCACTGGACCGGGTTTTGGCGCGACGGGTAATGAAAAGTCCCTGCCTCCAAACTTATCTGGTTTGCCCGTCGAAAATCTGGGTAAGGTTATAGCTGAACAAACGCCAACGATTACGCCGCAACCGGTAGGTGCCCCCGGTATCCAGACCGGTGAGGTGATTGCTGCACTTGATCCAAAGAATATTTCTGTCCCGCATCCAGCCCGCGCACCCGGTTTTCAAACCGGCCCGGTGGTGAGAACGGTAGATTCCAAAACCACAGGCATTTTACAACCATCAGGATCACCTGGCTTTCAGTCCGGTGAGGTGGCCGCTGCGCTTGATCCAAAGAATATTTCTGTCCCGCATCCAGCTCGTGCACCCGGTTTTCAGACCGGCCCGGTGGAAACTGCTACCAACCAAAAAACTGCGCTAAGCCAACTGATTTCTGGCTTTACGCAAAGCGCAATGGCGGTAAAACTAGGCGAGGGCCAGGCCATACGATTAAAAGGTCATGGCAAGGCCACCGTAAAAGGCACACCAACGCCTGGCGGAAGTTCCCCCACGGCATCCAGTCAAGTCACGCAGACAGGCGCATCAAGTCAGCCGGGCAAAGCCGGTGCAGTGGTTGGCGCACCACCCTTACCGTCAACTAAATCAAGGTCGGCACCAACTTTAGCATCACATGGTGTAAATGAGGTATTCCAGGATAAAGCCTCGATTACCTTGGCACCTTTTGGTGCAAACGTTCTTGCTATCGGTGATGAGGAACAGGAAATACGCTCGAACAATGATCTGGCGCTCTCCGGCAAGACAGCGCAGGGCCATAATGGCCTGGCCACAAAGGCGGCATCTTTGAGTTCATCAAACGCGCCCCGACTGAATGCCGCAGCATTAGCCAGTTTTGCCACCTCCGTTGCTCAACGGGCGCAAGGTGGCAGCACCCGGTTTGAAATTCGGCTTGATCCGGCTGCACTAGGCAGGGTTCAGGTGAAACTGGAAGTCAGTGCGGATAACCGTGTGGAAGCCATGGTTAGCACCCATCGTCCCGATGTATTGGCCGATTTGCAAAGAGGAGCGGATTCCCTGCGCCGGGCGTTAAGTGATTTGGGCTTTGATGTGAGCTCTGACGGTCTGGCATTTTCTCTGGAGCATGAAAATGATGGATTTGCAGCCGGTGAAGATACGGGCAGACAACATTTCACAGACGAGCCTGTGGAGCCGGAAATTCAGCCCCTGACCAATGCGCCACTCCTGGCAAGCAGTGAATATAAATACGGTCTGACACGTATTCTGACCGACCGTGTCGATGTGAAAATATAGGAAGTCAACATGCCAGTTCTTAATGGATTAGGACTAAACCTAAACGCTTCAAATACGCAGGCGGCTGGTGCCGGACTGGCGGATAATTTTGATACGTTTTTGACCCTGCTGACCGAGCAGCTCAAGAACCAGGACCCGCTTAGTCCATTAGATTCGAATGAATTTGTTGGCCAGTTGGTGCAGTTTTCCGGTGTAGAGCAACAAATCGCCCAAAACCGCAATCTTGAATCACTTATTAATTTGAATGCGGCCAGTTCCGCCACATCGGCGGTTGGCTTTATCGGTAAGGAAGTTGATGTACTTGGCAGTCGTGTCGATCTGCAAAACGGCAGTGCGAAATGGACCTATACCAGTGCCAATGATGCTGATTCAGTTACCATATTAGTAAAAGACACCAACGGTAAGATTGTTTTTCAAACGCAAGGACAAACTGGTGCAGGCAATCAGAGTTTTACCTGGGATGGCCGCGATAATGCAGGCACACAACTGGCAGATGGGGCATATGATCTGGAGGTTAGCGCCCTGGATACCAGTGGTAATCTGGTCTCGACATCAGTTTCCACAACACAAGTCATAACCGGTGCAGATTTTTCAGGCTCTGAGCCGGCATTACTGGTGGGCAATACTCGCCTTGCCTTTTCAGATATTCTGGCGGTGCGTGAACGTGCACCATTAGCAATTTAACCAAGGAGATCCAGAATCGTGATCTTCACATACAGCAGAAGCTCCTCAAAAAATAAATGAGTGAATAAGCAAATAGGAGCCAATACATGTCACTTTATTCAGCATTGACAATCGGGGTTGCAGGTCTGCGCGCCAATTCATCCGCACTTAGCGGCATATCCAACAATATCGCCAACGTTAATACGGTTGGTTACAAGCGCACCAGAGCTGATTTTTCGTCGCTGGTCAGTGCATCCATTGGTAATCCGCTGGATGCCGGTGCCGGGGTTTCGGCGGCTTCACAGCGTCTGATTTCTACCGAGGGCCCATTACAGCTTGCCAGCGCAAGCACGGATTTGGCCATTGCCGGTTCCGGTTTCTTTGTAGTCGGCACGGCGACACAGAATGGCGCCAGTGATGATGCCTTACGTTTCACCCGTGCAGGCAATTTTGCACCGGATGAACAAGGCTTTTTACGCAATTCCGCCGGTTATTATTTACGCGGCTGGGCCGCCAAGCCCGATGGCAGCTTTGTGACCAACGCATCTGATACGGCGGCTTTATCCTCTGTCAACATTGCTTCGATCAGTGGCGCGGCAAAAGCATCAAGCAGTGTGCAGGTAAATGGTAATCTAAAAGCCAGCCAGGCCATTTCCGCCGCCGAGGCGACCTATGATGCCACAGCAACGGCAACAAATATGGCTTCGGGCACGGTAACGCCTGATTTTGTGCGCACCATCCAGGTTTTTGACAGCCAGGGCGGTGTTCACAACATTAACCTGGCCTTTTTGAAAAGTAGTACGGCGGCAAATACCTGGAATACAGAGGTTTATGTGACCCCAGCCAGCGATGTCACCATTGGTGCGCCGCTGGTTGATGGCCAACTTGCCACTGGCGTAGTAAAATTTGACGCCAACGGGCAATTTGATGCCGCCGGTTCCATGTCTCTTGCCTTGTCGTTTGGGGCTTCTACGGCTGGTGCGCCTGCTGGTGGTGCCTATAACTGGGCCAGTGGTCTTGGCATTGCTGCGCAGAATATCGCCGTAAATCTTGGCAGCGCAGGTGCATCCGGCGGCATGACACAGTTTGATTCAAACTCAGTTCTGGATTCGTCTATTGTTGATGGTGCCATTTTTGGCAGCCTTACCGGCGTAGACGTAAACAATCAAGGCTTTGTCACCGCGAGTTTTTCAAATGGGCTGGTGCAAAAAATCTATCAATTACCACTCGCCACCTTTGTTAATCCCAATGGTCTGAATGCAGAAAGCGGCGATGCCTTTAGTCTGGCAATCAATTCGGGCTCGCTTAATCTGAAGGCCGCCGGTGATGGTGCTGGTAAAGTGGCTTCACGGTCTCTGGAAGGCTCTAACGTGGATCTTGCCGAAGAATTTACCAATCTGATTACCGTGCAACGGGCCTACTCCGCCTCTTCGCGAATCATCACTACGGCAGATGAAATGCTCGATGAACTGATCAGGATCAAACGATAAGTGAGTAACCCCCTCCGGCCGTAAACCGGAGGGGATTTAATTAAAATTGCACGGAATATTTTTTGGAGGAATTCACCAGCTTTATTTGCCGGATATTTAAGTTCTCTCGTTAGGGTCAATCCCAGAGACATAAAAATGTCCACAACAAGCATGGGAATGGGTGATATGGGTTACGCAAGAAAAGCACGAGAAACACTGGTAATTGGTCCTGATGGCAGTCCGCTGACGCTGGCTGACTTGCCAAAGGCGGAAACCCGACGCTGGGTCATCAGACGCAAGGCAGAAGTAGTGGCAGCCGTGCGCGGCGGTTTGCTAACCCTTGAAGATGCCTGCAAGCGTTATCGTTTAACGGTTGAGGAATTTCTGGGATGGCAGCAAATGATCGACCGTCACGGACTGGCGGGCCTGCGCACAACCAAGGTGCAGCAATATCGCTAAACGCTGAAAATCCTAAAAAACACATCAAAAGAGCCGGTTGTTGACCTTCCGGCTCTTTTTTTATGCCTTTTCAGCCCTCTGTAGCAGTTTCATTAAGCATACGTTTACAACGTAGTGGGAAATTCCTGCCTAGTGAAGCGTGTTAAACGCGTTGGAGGCAGGGAAACTCGTGAACGGTATTCTCAATACATTAAACCAGTTTGGCGCCATGCGTTTGATCATCATTATGGGCGTCACCGTTGGTGTTACGCTGGCACTGATGATGATGGCGTTCCGAATTGGCTCACCAGATAAAGCCCTGCTCTATTCCGGGCTTGAACTGAAAGAGGCCTCCGAGATCAGTGCGCGCCTGGATCAAATGGGTGTGGCTTATTCTGTAGCCGCTGGCGGCTCTACGGTTTTGGTGCCCCGTAAAAAGGTCAATACCGTGCGGATGGCACTGGCCAGTGAAAACCTGCCCAGTTCCGGCTCCATGGGCTATGAAATTTTTGATGAAACCGGGGCCATGGGTCAAACCAGCTTTGCCCAGAACATGGCCCAGTTGCGCGCCTTGCAGGGTGAGCTGGAGCGCACTATCACCTCGCTCAATGGTATCAGTGCCGCCCGCGTGTTGCTGGTTCTTCCCAAACGACGTTTATTTGAACGCGATGCAGAACAGGCCAAGGCATCCGTGGTCGTGCGCCTGCAGGCCAATGTCATCGGGGTTTCACAAACCCAGGCCATTCGCCAATTGGTAGCCAGTGCCGTTCCAGGCCTGAAAGCCGGGGCGGTAACGGTTGCCGATGAAACCGGACGCGTTCTGGCCCGCCAGCAAGATGATGATCAAGGCAGCAGTGTTGTCGCCGGGCAGCGTCTGATGTTTGAGACGGCTTTGGCCAAAAAAATTACCAATATGCTGAGCCCCATTACCGGGCATGAGGGTGTTCAGGTGCAGGTCAGTGCCGATCTTGATCAGGACCGGATTACCGAGCGTTCCACTACTTATGATCCGGATAACCGTGTGGTGATTTCAAGCGATACCAGTGAGGAAAGTTCTGACCAGTCAGAGGGTAAAAACAGTGCTGCGGTCAGTGTTGCCGCCAATGTGCCCGCTGGTGATGACTCCAGCTCTGAAGATGCTGGCGAGTCTAATGCCATCAGTTCGCGAACCAATGAAATTGTAAACTATGGTAATTCAAAAACAGAACGCACCATCATTCGTTCCGCTGGTGATATAAAACGTCTTTCGGTTGCCGTTGTCGTTGATGGTATTCTTGATAAAGATGCTGATGGTGTCGAAAGCTACACCCCGCGCAGCGCCGAACAATTAAGTGAAATTGAGGCCCTGGTAAAAACCGCGATTGGCTTCAATGAAACCCGTGGCGATAGTGTAAAGGTTTCTAATGTGCGTTTTTCCAGGCCGGCACCGATTGGCGAGGTTGCCAAGCCCGGCATGTTTGCCTTTGAAAAAAGTGATATCATGCGCGGCATAGAATTACTGATCCTGGCAATCGTCTCCATTGCCATGATGATTTTTATCGTCAAGCCACTCTTATCCGGCATTGTCGGTGGTGGTGGTTCGATGCCGGCATTGGCTGGTGCCGGGGCTTCGCCCGCACTCGCAGGACCTGCCGGGAATGTGGTTCCGCAAATCCCGGTTGGTGAAGTGAGCCAAACTGCACAAGGCGCATTACCTGCGCCGGCACAAATGGCGCAATCCGAAGACACTATTGATGTTGCCAAAATTCAGGGCCAGGTCAAAGCCTCGTCTGTTAACAAGGTTGCCGAGATCGTGGAATCACACCCGGAGGAATCCATCTCGATCCTTCGCACCTGGCTGCATGAGGCATAAGAAATGGCACGAGCAGTAACCAATCGCGCCGTCGTTGATGATGTAACCCGGCTTTCGGGGTCGGACAAGGCTGCCATAATTCTGTTGGCACTGGGCGAAGAACACCACAAATTATGGGAATTAATGGATGATGAGGAGATTAAGGAAATCTCTCAATCCATGTCCAATCTGGGCAATGTCACCGCTTCTGCAGTGGAAAAGCTGATTGTTGAATTTGTCAGTCAGATGTCTTCAACCGGGGCGATTATGGGCTCATATGAGGCCACGCAGCGTTTGCTTACCAGCTTTATGGACCCGGACAAAGTTGAAAATGTCATGGAAGAAATTCGCGGTCCGGCCGGGCGCACCATGTGGGACAAGCTGGGTAATGTGAATGAAGGCGTATTGGCAAACTATCTCAAGAACGAATACCCGCAAACGGTCGCTGTGGTCCTTTCCAAGGTCAAGGCCGATCATGCGGCACGGGTGCTAAGCGCCCTGCCGGACGACTTTTCTCTGGAAGTCGTGATGCGCATGTTGCGCATGGAGCCAGTGCAAAAAGAAATCATGGACGAGATTGAATCCACCTTGCGCCGTGAATTCATGTCCAATCTGGCACGCACCAACAAGCGCGACAGTCATGAGATGATGGCCGATATTTTCAATAATTTTGATCGCCAGACAGAAAACAGGTTTTTGGCGGCTCTGGAAGAACGCAACCGGGATGCCTCCGAACAAATTCGCTCCTTGATGTTTGTATATGAAGACCTGCAGAAGCTGGACCCCGGCGGGGCGCAGACCCTGCTTCGGGCTGTTGAGAAAGAACAATTGGCACTGGCGATGAAGGGCGCATCGGAGGCGCTTAGAAACCTGTTCTTTTCAAACATGTCTGAACGGGCTGCCAAAATCCTGCGCGAGGATATGGAGGCCATGGGGCCGGTGCGTTTGAAAGACGTCGAAGGTGCTCAGCAAATGATGGTCAATCTGGCCAAGGACCTGGCGGCCAAGGGCGAAATTTTACTGGCCGATGGCGGTGCGGATGATGAGTTAATTTATTAAAATGGAAACGCAAAGCGCAACAACAAAATTTGCTTTTGATACGGAATTTGCCGCCGATGGCACCATTTTGCGTGATGGAGAAGAATGGCGTCTCAGCTTCACCCGTGATGAAATGCAAAGCGAGTGTGACAAGGCTTACGAGCGTGGCCGCCAGGATGCTCTGGTAAAGGCCGAAGAGGATAGCGCACAGCAGATGCAGCTTCTTGTAACGCAAAGCACCGAAATATTGTCTACCTTGGCGGCGCAAAGCACGGCCTGCCGCGCGCAGGCTATCGAGCTCGTTCTTATTACCGCCCGTAAAATTGCCGGCGCAGCACTGGAGCAATTCCCGGATGAGCGGGTTCAAGGCGCTTTGAATGACATTCTCAAAGATTTACGCAACACACCGCGTCTGGTGTTGACGTGCCCTACCGGCATTACAGAAAACGCAATCAATAATCTACGCGAGCAGGTGAATCAAAGTGCATTTGATGGGGAACTCATCATACGCAAGACAGAACAGGCGGCACCGGGCGATGTCACTTTGGAATGGGCGCAGGGCGAAGTTTGTATCAAAACAGATGATATTGCCGAACGTGTTGAAAAAACCGTGCGGCACTGGCTGTCAGCCACAGAAGAACAAGAAGCACAGGGTGATCTGTTTGATGATCCAGCCCAACATGAGGAGGGGTAATTAATTATGCCCGATACTGAGTCAGAATCTGATCTGGAATTGCAGGAGTTTGATCAACCCGGTGAAACACCGGAGGATCAGGAGCAATCCAGTGCCCCTCCGGCGGCAATCGACGATGATGATGAGCCTAAAACGGCTGTCGATCTGGCACCGGTTTATGATGTGCCCGTGCGTATTTCGGCGGTGCTTGGCAAGACCAAGATCAATGTGGATGACCTTCTGGCTTTAAGTCGCGGATCGGTTCTTGAACTGGACCGAAAAGTCGGAGAAGCCATTGATATTTATGTTAACAACCGCATCGTGGCTCGCGGAGAAGTGGTCATCGTAGATGAGCAACTCGGCGTGACCATGACGGAAATTATCAAAGATAATGCAGGGAAAGCCTGACGGTTAAGCGTCTGGCGGTAAGGAGAAGAAGATGCGGGTACTGATTATCGGGAGTTTGGGTGGCCAGCTCGGTGAAGCCACTAAAATCGCCATGAATAATGGTGCAAAAGTTGCCCATGTCGAGAACGTGGACTCAGCATTGCAGGCCCTTCGCGCCGGGCAAGGCGCTGATTTGCTTATGGTTGATATAGGCAATGATATATCATCACTGGCCAAGGCATTAAAAACCGAGCGCATCCATGTCCCCATCGTCGCTTGTGGCGTTAGCGCTACGCCCGCTTCTGCGGCCGGGGCCATCCGCGCCGGTGCCAAGGAGTATATCCCGCTGCCACCGGATGCTGAACTGATTGCTGCGGTTCTGGCGGCGGTCGCCAATGACGACCGACCGATGATTGCCCGCGATCCGGCCATTCGTCAGGTGGTGTCACTGGCTGACCAGGTGGCAAAATCCAATGCCTCCATTCTGATCACCGGAGAAAGCGGTTCGGGTAAAGAAGTGATGGCGCGCTATGTGCACGATAAATCCAAACGTGCCAGCAAGGCTTTCATCTCAATTAATTGCGCGGCAATCCCGGATAACCTGCTTGAATCCGAATTGTTTGGTCATGAGAAGGGCGCATTTACCGGCGCGGTGGCGCGCCGCATTGGTAAATTTGAAGAAGCCGATGGCGGCACTTTGCTGCTTGATGAAATATCGGAAATGGATGCCCGCCTTCAGGCCAAGCTGTTGCGCGCCATTCAGGAACGGGAGATCGACCGCGTAGGTGGTGCCCGTCCGGTAAAGGTGGATATTCGTATCCTGGCGACCTCAAACCGTGACCTCATAAAAGCCGTTCAGGATGGCAGTTTTCGTGAGGATTTGTTGTTTCGCCTGAATGTAGTAAATTTGAAACTGCCACCTTTGCGCGACCGCCCTGGCGACATTGCTGCATTGGCAGATTATTTTGCAGCCCGTTATGCCGCTGCCAATGGTGTAGCAAACCGGCCGATTTCGGATACGGCTCGCCATGTGCTTCTGAACCGCCAATGGCCGGGCAATGTGCGCGAATTGGAAAACGCCATGCACAGGGCCGTCTTGCTCGCCGAAGGTGATGAAATTGGTCCGGATGCCTTGCGGGCTCCAGATGGCTCAAAACTGGGTGATGCTGCGCCCCGTGGCGTGGTGGAAAGCGCGACCGAAGCGGCGCAGGTTTCCGCGCAAAGCGCCGTTGGTTCGACTGTGGCCCAGGTCGAGCAGGATTTGATACTGGATACGCTTAATCATTGCCTTGGAAATCGCACTCATGCGGCCAATATTTTGGGCATTTCCATACGTACTTTGCGTAACAAACTGAAACTATATGCCGATCATGGCGTCTCTGTACCCGTGCCCGGTAATGGTGGCCATGCAGATATTGGTGCACTTGCCTGAATAAACACAACAGGCTGATTGGTAAAACTGAATGACACAATCCACCGGCATAAATGCACCCTCCGCCAGGTTTGACAGCAAAAAGCTCTCAAACGCTGTCATGCGTGGTGATGTTGCTTTGGCGGTAGGCATTGTCGCTATTTTGATGATGCTGATCCTGCCCATGCCATCCTGGCTGCTGGATATTGCGTTGGCGGTTTCGGTTTCCTTTGCGGTGCTGGTATTGATGACGGCGCTCTTTATCCAAAAGCCGTTGGAATTCAGTGCCTTTCCTGCAGTTTTGCTGATCGCAACCATGCTTAGACTGGGGCTGAACCTGGCATCGACGCGGTTGATTTTATCGGATGGCAGTCAGGGTGCAGATGCGGCAGGAAAGATTATTCAGGGCTTTGGCGCGTTGATCACCCAGGGCAATTACGTTATCGGCATTATAGTCTTTATCATTCTGGTGATCGTCAATTTTGTAGTGATTACCAAAGGTTCTGGCCGCATAGCCGAAGTGGCCGCACGCTTCTCTCTGGATGCCATGCCTGGCAAACAAATGGCCATAGATGCAGACCTTAGCTCCGGCCTGCTCAAAGAAGACGAGGCGCGGCAAAAACGCAAAGACCTTGAGGCCGAGTCCAATTTTTATGGCTCCATGGACGGTGCATCGAAGTTCGTGCGCGGTGATGCGGTGGCGGGGCTTTTAATCACAGCCATCAACATTATTGGCGGCATGATTATTGGTGTGGGTCAGGAAGGCATGCCGTTTGCACAAGCGGCGGCAAACTATACCATGCTAACCATTGGTGATGGTCTGGTCAGCCAGATACCAGCGCTGGTCATCTCCATTGCTGCGGGCCTTCTGGTATCCAAGGCCGGGGTGGAGGGTGCCGCCGATAAAGCGTTGTTTGCACAATTCACCGGCTATCCGCAAGGACTGATTATTGTTGCCGTCATTTGTCTGGTTGCGGCCCTTTTACCGGGCATGCCGTTCGTGCCGTTTGCGCTGATGTCGGTCCTGTTGGGTGGCGGTGCCTGGATGATTGCACAACGTAAATCCAAAAAAGCGGCGCAGGTGATAGAGACCGAGGCCAATGACGCCAGGGAAAGTGAAGACGACGAAGCCCCCATTACCGATAGTTTGCATATTGATGGCCTGAAAATTGAACTGGGTTATAACCTTCTCAGCCTTATCAATGACATGGAGGGGCGTCGCCTGACCGATCAGATCAAGGCCCTGCGTCGTCAGATGGCGCAGGAGATGGGTTTTGTCATGCCACCGGTGCGTATACTGGATAATATGCAATTGGGAGCCGATGATTATATGGTGCGCGTCAAGGAAATTGAGGCCGGGAGCGGAGCCTTGAAACTTGGCCATTTACTGGTGATGGATCCAACCGGGGCGCAGGTCGATTTACCGGGGGATCATGTCAAAGAGCCAACCTTTGGCCTGCCCGCCACCTGGATTACTGAATCCTTGCGTGAAGAAGCCATGTTCAAGGGTCTTACCGTGGTTGATCCGGCAACCGTGCTGGCCACCCATTTGACGGAAATTTTGCGCGATAATATGCCAGAATTGCTGACCTTCGCGCAGACCGAAACCCTGCTGGTAGGTCTTGGCAAGGAAGATAAAAAACTGCTCGAAGAAACCAGCCCCTCACAGATCAGCCGCTCTGGCATTCAGCAAGTCTTGCAAGGTTTGCTCAAAGAGCGCGTATCCATCCGCGATCTGCCGGCCATATTGGAAGCCATCGCCGAAGCCAGCGCCACCACGCAAAACCTTGGCACCATTGTCGAGCATGTGCGTACCCGTCTTGCCCGACAGTTATGTCATGCGGCGGCGGCTCCCGATGGCACTTTACCCATTCTGGGGCTTTCGCCGGAATGGGAGCAGGCGTTTGCCGAAAGCCTGATCGGGGATGGTGACAACCGCCAACTGGCGCTACCACCCTCAAAACTGCATGAGTTTATTAATGCGGTGCGGGCCGGTTTCGATGAGGCCGCCGAGGCAGGAGATTCGCCGGTATTGCTGAGTTCGCCGGCAATCCGCCCTTATGTGCGCTCTATTATCGAGCGCTTTCGCGGCCAGACCATTGTCATGTCGCAAAACGAAATTTATCCGAAGGCACGTTTGAAAGTTGTGGGGCAGGTGTAATGAATCCCGATACTTTGAGTATTGTTGAACAGAGTTTTACCCCGGCAGATCTGGTGCTGATTAGCGCCATTGCCCTGGTGTGTGCCGGGGTGATGCGCCGCTATGGCAATATACTGATGGCTGTTTTTATTGCCCTGCTTGTCGATTTTACCCTGCCGGGTCTATATGCGCTGCTAACCGGTGCGCCAGTGGGGGATGCCCTTGGTGCGTCTTTCACTCGCCTTGCAGGCTATTCCGGCCTGGCACTTCTGGTGCGCGGCCTGGCGTATTTCGCCGCCATCAGTGTGCTCTTTGGCACCAAGGCGGCATACGGAAAACGCTAAACGATCCAGAGTGGAACTGGCCTGAACTTTGCGTATTCCACCGTGACGTGTCTAAAAATGTTACGCCGGGGGACAACATGGAAATTCTACAACTGGTGAGCGACATTGCCTTCGCACCGGGCGAGCTGGTCATTTGCGCCACCATCGCCACCATAATTGGTCTGGCGACCGGACA
>JAJFFP010000008.1 GCA_021776595.1 Robiginitomaculum sp.
TCGCTCTTGGCGGCTTTGATCTGTGCATTACTGTAAGGCACACCAACAATCCGGTTGGTTTTCAGATCCGCCTCTATGGTGCGACCGTCCAGAATATTATCGCGCAAGAACACGTAGGGCGGCATAACTGATTCAGGCACAACGGCGCGCGGATCGGTAAGGTGCGCCAAATGCCAGGCATCGGAATATTTTCCACCAACACGGGCCAGATCAGGCCCGGTGCGTTTTGACCCCCACTGAAACGGATGGTCATACATGCTTTCCGCCGCCAGGCTGTAATGGCCATAACGCTCTGCCTCATCACGCAGGGGACGGATCATCTGGCTATGGCACAGATAACAGCCCTCGCGGACATAAATATTACGCCCTGTTAGCTCCAATGGCGTGTAGGGGCGCATGCCATCCACCTTTTCTATGGTGCTGGAAATGTAAAACAAAGGCGCAATCTCGACCAGGCCACCAATAGAGACGACAATCAATATCCCCAAGGTCAGCAGGAGAGAATTTTTTTCTAGTATTTCATGTTTTAATGCCATGATACCCTCCTATGACGTTGCGGCGATGGTGGCGGGCAAGGGTGCCATATCTGGCACTGCCTCGCCTTTACGCACATCACCACGCGCTGTGCGCCACAGATTATAGGCCATTATCAGTGCCCCGCAGAGGAATAACAGACCGCCCGTGGCACGAATGATATAATAGGGGTGCATGGCCTCGACCGTTTCCACGAATGAGTATTCCAGGAAACCAAAGCTGTTATAGGCACGCCACATCAGACCTTGCATAATACCACTGACCCACATGGAGGTAATGTAGAACACAATCCCGATGGTCGAAATCCAAAAATGCCATTCAACCAGGTCGTTAGAATAAAGCCTTGTGCGTTTCCACACCCACGGCACCATACAATAAAGCGCACCAAAGCTGACATAGGCCACCCAGCCAAGCGCACCAGAGTGCACGTGACCAATGGTCCAGTCGGTATAGTGCGACAGTGAATTAACCGCCCGGATTGACATTACCGGGCCTTCAAAGGTGCTCATACCGTAAAAGGCCACAGAAACCACCAGCATGCGCATAACCGGATCGGTGCGTAGCTTGTCCCAGGCCCCGGAAAGCGTCATCAGGCCATTAATCATGCCGCCCCAGGAGGGCATCCACAAGGCGATTGAGAACGTCATCCCCAAAGTCTGCGCCCACATTGGCAATGCAGTGTAATGCAGATGGTGCGGCCCGGCCCAGATGTATATGAAAATAAGTGACCAGAAATGCACGATCGAAAGACGATAGGAATAGACCGGACGTTCTGCGCGCTTGGGAACGAAATAATACATCATGCCCAAAAAGCCTGCGGTCAGGAAAAAGCCCACCGCATTATGGCCATACCACCATTGGGTCATGGCATCCTGAACACCTGAAAACGCCGAATAGCTCTTGTGTTCCGTCCAGGCGACCGGAACCGCAAGGTTATTTATGATATGCAGCATGGCCACGGTGACAATAAAAGCCAGATAGAACCAGTTGGCCACATAAATATGCTTGATTTTACGTTTCCATAAAGTGCCCAGAAACACCAACAGATAGGTCACCCAGACAATGGTCAGCCACAAATCAATATACCATTCCGGCTCTGCATATTCACGGCTCTGGGTAATGCCGCTGACATATCCGGTGGCCGCAAGCACGATAAAAAGCTGATAGCCCCAAAACACGAACCAGGCCCATGCACCGCCTGCCAGACGCGCATGAGAGGTGCGCTGCACTACATAAAAAGATGTTACCATCAGCGCATTGCCACCAAAGGCAAATATTACTGCCGAAGTATGAACCGGCCGCAGGCGCCCAAAGTTAAGCCAGCCTATGTCCGGAAAATACAAGAGACTTGGAAAAGCAAGTTGCGAAGCAATAATAACCCCGACCAGAAACCCGACCAGCCCCCATAATACGGTGGCAATGATACCGGCTTTGATAATGCCCTCTTCATAGCGCGATTGATCAAAGTGCAGTCCATTTGCAGCACGCATAAAAAGCGCGGTAATACCCAGTACAAATGAGCCAAGTAAAATGATCGCATGAACCTTCATCAGTGGATCATGCGTTTTCGCCGTCAAAAATAAACTTATCAGTGCCAGAACGCTTAAAAAAGCACCTAGTGTTATCACATCCAGTCCCAAGCCCCCGCGGGCTTTAGAGTTATTCATCTTGAGACACCCCTCATTGCACCGTGCTTGTTAACGGCAATTCCAGATATACTATCAACGCTTGTTTGGGCCTGATCTCAAGAGAAAAACTGCTGCTTATATTCAAATGCGCTAATATGTCGCAACACCCGGAAATCCCCTTCAAGCGCTATTTATTAAACCAGATTTCAAACCATAAACAGATTCGCAGGGAACCGGGTAATAAATTCACACGTTTTACGGGTATTTCTACCAAACTGTTGTTTGGTCATAGATACTGGTGCCCATAATTATCAGGCCAGATGAAACGCCAGCGTTCTGTCCAAACGCCTGAAGGCACGCCCCGGCATCTGCGATACCGGTCCCAGCGGCAAGGCTTCAAACCCGCGTTGCACCAGTTGCGCGCCATGCTGACAGGTTGACAGGAAAGATGGTGCCGTTGCTGTGCCACGACACACCGGCTCAATAGTACCACCAAACTGTAGCTTATAGCGATAATCGCCAATGCCAAGGTGGACTTTTTTAATTTTGTCTTTGGCGTGATCCTGCAACAGCTTGAATAACAAGGTGTGACCTACGCCAAACCGGGCAAAGTCCGGATTGTAGACCGGAAACCAGTAATGGGCGGCAAGGTGGTTTTTCATACCAAAATGGGCGGCGGCCAACTGACCACCAACCCGCAAGGTTGAAAGCTGTCCGGTAAAATATTCATTTTGCATACCCCCAATAGTTTGCAATAGCTTTACCGTCCAAGGTACGGAAAACACGTCAAAAACACCGGTTTCATGATATTGTGCACTTTTCCATTCCAACATAGTGGTAAAGCATTGAGGATCGCGATCATTGGCTTCAAAACTGACCGTGCCATGGTTTTTCTCAAGACGGCGGGCATTGCCTTCGTATTTCTTGAAACTTTTTTTATTGTCAGTCAGCCGATCCTCATACCAATGCTCATACCCTTTGGACAAATCGGCTGTGTGGCAATTTTCCTCTGCGTCGAATGTATCAGCGAAACTGTGTTGAGAGGTGGGAATAAACTCAAAATGGTAAATGCCAATACCGGCAGCCCGCAACACCTCTTTCAGGTTAAATGACAAGCCGGCTTCGGCAATCAGTCCCTGAAAATCACTCAATGGCCCACCAAGCGGCAAGGCATAACCCAAAGGCCCTTTTTGAAACGGCAAAAAGCCTTTTATGTCACCTTTTTGGCTAATGACAGCAACGCGTGTATCACGACGTACCTGATCACATGCCCAAGCGAACTCCACATTAAAATAGGGGCTGTGAAGTGCCGGGTCGGCATTTTGAAAAGCGCGCCAGGCATCTACTTCTGCATAGTTAAGTTCTGATGGTCTTTTGACGATTACGTTCACTTTTCTTGCCTTTTGTTTTTATCATCTTTGTTCACGGGCCATTAGTGCGTTTGTCATATCATCAAATTCCTAACAACGCGCTAGCGCGGCACAAAGATGAGGTAAATACATGCTCTGGCGTCATTTATTTGGTTATTTGCCGGTCAATATAGCCCAGGCCGTGGCAGGTTTTGGTGGTATTTTCCTGCTGACACGCCTGATGACGCCCGAAGATTATGGCCGTTACGGTCTGGCCATGGCGGTCATGACCTTTTTCCATTCGATATTATTTACATGGCTGGAAGCCGCGATGGCGCGATTTTATGCGCGTGCCGAAGCCAGAAAGAAACTGAATGATTTTCTAAAAACCGCTTTTTTGGCCATGTTCGCCATGATCATATTCGGCATAATTCTGGGCGGTTTGGCCATTTCACTTTTGCCAATACCCGTTGAGTTCAAAACCATTCTTGGCTTTGCGCTTGGCGCGGCCATTTTGCGCGCCTGCCTTAATCTGACACTGGAAGCCCGGCGCGCCGCCAGGGAAGTAAGCCGCTATAGCCTGTTCGAGTTTTTTCATATTTCGGTAGGCTTTACCTTGGGGATATTATTAGTGGCCGCAACCGATTTACGTGCCGCCGGTCCCTTTGCCGGGATTTCAATAGCCGCCGGTATCGCCGTCTTGTTTGATCTTCCGCAATTGCTCAAACGGGCCAAAGGCGGCAAGGCAAATCTGGCCGAACTTAAAGTTTTTGCACTTTACGGTCTGCCGATTTCCATCTCCTTAGTGCTGGAATATGCCCTGTCTTCAGCAGATCGTTTTTTAATTGCCGGTTATCTTGGCACTGCCTCGGTTGGTATTTATACGGCCGGTTATGGTTTGGCCAACCGCACACTGGATGTTATTTTTATCTGGGCAGGAATGGCCGCCGCGCCATTAACCATTGCCGCGCTTGAACATGGCGGCATGGAAGATGCCCGTGTCATGGCCCGCAAGGCCTTTGGGTTTATGGCACTTCTTACTTTTCCAGCGGCAACCGGATTGGCATTGGTGGCGTTTCCACTGGCTGCGGTGATGACCGGTCCCGCATTTCGTGACCAGGCTGCGCATATCATCTCCTGGATTGCTCTTGCGGGATTAATGAACGGGGTGATGACGTATTATTTGCACGAAGCCTTTACACTTTCAAAGCGTACCGGCGTAATGGCCGCAGTCATGGCCTTTCCGGCTGTTCTGAATATCGTCCTGAATATGCTTTTATTACCCGTAATGGGCTTGCAGGGCGCGGTAATTGCCACCGTGATCGCCTATTTTTTTGGCATGGTGCTAAGCGCCATCATTGGCCGTCGTTATTTTCCACTTCCTTTGCCTTTTGGTGCCGCCACCAAAACCATTTTAGCCTGCGCCGTCATGGCCGGGGGGGTGTTAATCCTGCCCTTGCCTGATCATTGGCCCGATATGGCGCTATTGCTGGTCAAAGCCGGTGTTGGTGCCATGTTTTATGGTATCGCCGCGCTTTCTATGAACCTGGCTAACTGCCGCGAAATCATACGGCGATTACATCAACGTCTGCAAAAGCAGGAAAAGGCCCTGGCCTCATGAGCACTGCACCGCAAATTACCTGCAATCATGTATGGAAAAATACGCAGGCACCAATTTTAAGTGTGCTCATCCCTTTTTACAAAGACGATCCGCAAGGCTTGCTTATGGCATTAAGCAAAGCCCCTTCAAAAGGTGTTGCGATCATACTTTATGATGATGGCAGCCAGAATGCGTCACTGGATGAACGTATCCGCTGCACAGTGGAAGGTTTGCCCGTTCCTGCACAATTGATCACCGCGCAACACAATAAAGGCCGTTCGGCGGCACGAAACGCCCTGCTTGGTGCTGCCAGAGGGAAATGGGTGTTGTTTCTGGATGCCGATATGATGCCGGAAAATCCATACTTCGTTCAAAACTGGCTAAATTATATTGAAGAGGTAAAGCCAGCCATTGCCTTTGGCGGGTTTAGTGTGCAACCCATTAATGACGTTGAGCCAGCGCTGGCGTTACATCAGGCATTTTCGCATAACTCTGATTGCCTGCCCGCCGTTACGCGCGCCAAAAACCCGACCAAGCATGTCTGCACATCAAATTTGCTGGTTCGCCGCGATGTACTTGCCGATTGTGCGTTTGATGATGGCTTTAGCGGGTGGGGCTGGGAAGATGTGGAATGGGCTGCCAGAGCTGCCAAACAATACGCGATCCATCATATCGATAACCCGGCAAGGCATTTGGGCCTTGAAAGCGCCGAGACTTTGGTGCGCAGGTTTAGGGAATCAGCGCCTAATTACGCCCGCTTTGTTGCGCGGCACCCGGAGCTGGCGCGATCGCTTCCCAGTTGGAAGGCGGCACATCTGCTGCAAAAAGCCCCCATGGTTACGGTTTTCAAACCTCTTTATGCCTTACTGGCGCAAGATAAATCCGGCCTGGTTCCACTTAAACTGCGTATTCTGGCGCTCAAACTCTGGCGGTCATGCTGGTATGCAAAGGCTTTATCATGACGAACATGCCCTATATTCCCTCTGATGGACTGATTAATAGTTTCAGGCGACGTTTTACCCGGTTGCAGGCCAGAAAACCGCTGGATTGTGCCCAGGGGCGCTTTCTGGTGAGTTTCACTTTTGATGACTTCCCCCGCAGCGCCGCCATCAATGGGGCCAAAATTTTGGAAAAATATGGCTGGCGTGGCACCTATTATACCAGCGCCGCTTTTGTAGGCACGACCAACCATCTGGGAGATTTATTCAAGCCAGAAGATATAAGCAAGCTGGTATCCCAGGGCCATGAAATTGCCTGCCATACGGAGCACCATATTGATTGCGCACTCAATGCACCGGTTGTGATCGAGCGTGAAATCAGACGAAATCAGGCGCGCTTGCGCACATTGGGGGCACCAAAACCAGTATCATTTGCTTATCCCTACGGGGAAATTTCAGCATCGGCCAAAACACTGTTGGGGTCGCATTATCAAACCCTGCGCGGGGTGCGTGCTGGCATTAATCGTCGCTATAGCGATGCCCATCAACTCAATGCCGTGCCTGTTGAAGGCGGTCTGGACGCAAAAGCCCTAGCCATTTCCTATGTTGAAAAATTAAACGAGGCTCCCGGCTGGCTAATTTTTTATGCCCATGATGTGCGTGATGCCCCTGGCGAGTGGGGATGCACACCGGCGCTTCTGGATGCGGTATGTGCTGTGGTTAAAAACGCTGGCCATGAAGTGCTGCCGGTTTGTGATGCCATGTCTGCCCTGACCGGTTTGGAGGAAGCTGCATGACCCCCGATGTTTCCGTAGTCATCCCGACATTTCGCCGCCCTGAACGGGTAAAACGCGCAGTCAAAAGTGTCTTATTGCAAAAGGGATTTCAGGCTCTGGTTGAAATCGTGGTATTGGATAATGATCCGGATGCCTCTGCAAGATCAGTCGTGACAGCCCTGGCAGCCAGCACCCACTGGCCGATTGTTTATGGTCACGAGCCAGAGCCCGGAATCGCCAATGCCCGCAATAGTGCCTTGCAACTGGCACAGGCTAAACTGATCGTATTTCTGGATGACGATGAGATTGCTCATGAAGGTTGGCTGGCAGCTTTATTGGACACACAAAGCCAAACCAATGCAGATATTGTGTTCGGACCGGTGCAGGGTCGTGTAGAGGGAAAAGTCGCCCACCAAAGCTATATAGAGGACCGTTTTACACGCAATGGTCCAAAAACTTCCGGGGTGATTGATAATTATTATGGCTGCGGTAATTCGTTATTGAAACGTGCCAAATATTTTTCTGATTCTCCAATATTTGATACCGCCACCAATGAAACCGGTGGCGAAGATGATGCACTTTTCTCAAAAGCGCTGGCCGATGGTGCCGTTGCAGCCTGGGCAGCCGATGCTTTGGTTTACGAAGAAATCCTGCCCGAACGGGCGACGCTTTCCTATTCACTTTCCAAAGCCTTTGCCTTTGGTCAGGGACCAACGCAGACCTGTTGGCAACGCCGCAAGTTTTTTGGGGTGCTCTATTGGATGATGATTGGCATTGGGCAATTTGCTATCTATGGCTGCGGCTATGGCATCAGCAGACTATTCCAGCAAAAAAATGCAACCGTATTACTCGACCGGGCCATACAGGGACTGGGCAAGGTTTTGTGGTTCAAGGGACTGGAACCACGATTTTATGGCGTCTCTGCCTTATGAGAAGGTCCAACGCCAAATAGTTTTGCCGCCGTGGCGGCAAAGACAATCCAGCCAAGATTATTTTGCTGCAAAATATTACTTTCCGACATTGAAAACAACAGAAATACCAAAGTTGAGATCAACCCCCAATAGGCTGCCCTGCCCCGCAACACCATGCGCAGACCCGCCATTATGGCGGCGATATAGGCAACAGCAAACATGAGCACCCCGGCAAGCCCAATGGACAGCCAGGTCTCCAGCCAGCCATTATGTGCGGTAGGCACCAGCCATTGCGTGCGCTGGCGCACCCAAAATGCCGGCCCGGTTTCATCAAGCCAGAAAACGGCGTAGCCGTGCCCTAGCCAGGGGTGGTGTTTGGTCTGCTCGAATAGAGCCTGCCAAATGTCAGTTCGCCCGGTCAGGCTGGGGTCCTTGCCAATCAGACCAAACATGAATTTTGGCGCATATTCAACGCCAAGCACCAATGCCGTGCCTAAAACGACTGCAAAGTAAATGAGCGGTATGCCAAGGAATGGGCTTTGACGAAATACATATAATCCGGCCACGCCGCCTATTCCCAAAAACAAAGCCATGAGCGAGGTTTTCGATGTTGATAACAAGACCAGCACGATGGCCAATGCCAAAATGCCTCCCCATAGCAGACGGCGTTGAGGTTTGAAAATCATGGCGCAAAGGGCCAGGTGCGCACATTTAGCCATATTCATGCCAAGGTCATTTTTTTCATACCAGAGACCCGCCCAGGCACCGGGAAATATTTCCTGCATTACGCCTTTGGATGGCACCAGCAGGGCCAGTAAAAAACTCATCACTGCCAATATGGCAAAACAGGTTGCCATGAGTTCTATGAAGTCGCCCCAATCGTATCGCGAGGCTATATAAATAGCAAAAATCGTGGTCATCATCAGCGCGATAGAGCGGCGAAAGGTGTCAGAAGGTGAAATTGACCAGAGCGTTGACGCCAATGCCAATAATACCGGCAATAAAATCAATATGCTACGCAACATATCCTTGGCAAGAAACCAGGGGCGGCCCAGCACAAAAACAATAACTGCTGCGTAGATCGGATAATAAAACAGTTTGATGAATGGCAGATCATCTGCGGCCGCTTTTTCCACAATAAGCGGTCCAAAAAAACCACCCGAAAATACCAGAAGGAATAGCAGCACCAACAGCGTCTCAACCACACCGCCAACCTGCCCCAATGTGAACGGGCGCGGTGGTGCGTATTCCAGAGCCAGACTCATGCCGGCACCGCCTGGGCAGGCCGTGTAAGCAAGACCGAAAATGCTGAGTCTGTATAGTGCACCATAACGCCTACAATAAAGGTGGTTATGGTTAACAAGGTATGGAGGTCGCAGCCGTTATTGGTGCAATCTGGCACGTAAAGCGGACATATGCCGCTCGACTAAATGATACATAAGGGCTGAAAACCCCAAGGTTAGCGCCAAACCAACTATAAAGGTCATAATCGCACCGGTATGAAAATATTTGATCGTCAATTCTATCGCGGTTGGGTGGATGAGATAAGCGGTATAGGAAACCTTGCCGATAAAGCGCAATACGCCCCAGTTTAACCAGGTAAAAAGCGGCCAATCGCTTTTGGTGATCGCCAGATAAAAAACAGGAAATAGCGCCATGCCTTGCAAGCTGTAGCGCCATGTTTCCCGAAATGCCGGATCGCGATACAAAAGACAAAACAACAAAACCGCCCCGGATAATGCCAGAGCCGCCAGCGCTTTGACCTTGCCATTAAAGCGCACAGGATCAAGCACCGGATTGTTCCACAAGGCCATGATGCAGCCAAACATAATGGAATCAATGCGCGTGTCCGTAGCGTAATAGGTGCGCACCTGCGGTGTGTGCAGCCCGGTTACAAGATAGATCCGCCATAACAGCACCAGGGCACAAAAAATCGCAATGCTCGTGGCCATCCGGGCATAGGAAAACCGGTGGGCCAAGAGCATGAAGGATAAGGGAAATAACAAATAAAAGTGTTCTTCTACGGACAGGGACCATAACACGGTCAGTCCAGGCACCAGATATTCAGGATTTCCGAAAATCAGATAGTAATTGGTCATTTGCAAAGCCTGCGCCATAACGGCATACCAGCGCATATGGTTTTCCAGCACACCAAAAAGGCTTAGCAACATGACCAGTATCAGCACGATATAAAATGGTGGGAATATGCGATACACCCGGCGTAGATAGAATTTTGTAAGGCTTATGTTATCCGTATTCTCAAATTCCAGCCGCATCAGCGTTGTAATCAGATAGCCGCTTAAAAAGAAGAAAATGGTCACACCCAGCCCACCAGGAATGATATGGCCCAGACCGGCATGACCGGCAAAAACCAGCATTACGGCAATGGCGCGCAAACCATCAAGCGATTGGATATAGAAGCCTTTTTGAGACATAAATCAGCTATGCCAGAACCATGTTAAGATTTTATCTTATTGGGCCGCTTGGCGGGCATTGTCAAAAGCAGCATTGGGGGCCGCATTATAAATGACGCCAAGGCAGCGCCCGCCCCTGCCTTCAATTTGCATCCGCAATTTCTGAACCGATGCACCGGCCTGCGCCGGGTGGGCAATAATAACAACCCCATCAGCATCAGCAGCGGTTACTAATCCTGCGCGGCTGCGATCCAGTGCCGGGGCATCAATAATCGTCAGATCGGCTTTTGTGCGCATAGAATCCCAAAAGTGCTTTGCTGGCCGAAAATGCACCTGCTGATTATCACGCAACAAATCTTTACGAAAACGGCTGACATACAAGGTATGGGCACCGATCTGGTGCATTTTCAAGTAAAAGCGATCCCCTGCCTTACGGCCATCTTTGCGCACCAATTCAGGGTGAACGCGCCAAAAAAGCGACACCCCCTTGGGTGCAGCCTCAGTTGCCCCTCCAACAGCGCCATAAAGCGCCTGTGCCTTGGTGCTCGCAAAAAAACGGTGTTGCGCATTGGCGTAAAAATCGAGATCAAACAGCCACAAGCCCCGGCGCATGCGGGGAACCATCATTCTGGCAAAGGCGCGTGAACAGGTCGAAACCCCCACCCCGGACTGTGCACCAATAAACTGCAGCACAACCCCGGATCGACGTATAGCCAATTGTTGATAGGCCTGACACAGGCCACCCAGCTCTCTGCTAAGATCAATCATAAACGTAAGACTTCCGAATCCATAAATTCAGTAAAGTCAATCTTGGTTAACGAGATGTGACTGAAAGCCGTCTGCATTAACATTTAATGAGCCATCATGGCACTAAACGTGAGTGCGAATATTACCAAGGATCGGCAAGTCTGATGATTGAGTGGTCGCCGCCAGCGGTTCTTCGCTCTGAATATAGGGATAGGAGGGCGGTATATGGTGCGCTGGCGGTGGTGTGGGAGCGCGCATCGGGTGCTGGTAGGCGCGCGCTGGGCCAGTTGGTCTGGAAACGCCATCCTCGCGCTGGCGCACCGGGCCTTTGGCAATGGAATACAAAGCTGTAAACAAACCAACGCACAGCGCCGTAAAGCTGGCAAACAAAAATGCCAATATGGTCGCCGGGCGTTTCAAAGACTTTCCCTTGACCGGCAGGGTTGGGCGTTCGACCACACGAATGTTGTCAGATCTTAATGCTGCCAGATTACGTCTGGTGATCATTTCCTGCTCACGGGTAGCAAATTGTTCGTAATTGCTCTCCATAATCCTGGCCCGGCTGGCCAGGCGCTGGTAGGTCGGGAACAGGTTCTGAAACTTTCGCTGCTTGGCTTTAATGTCGGCAATCTGCGATTTCAGAGCCGATATTTTAGCCGCATTTGAACGCTGTTCTGTCTCCAGGGATAAGTTATTGGTCTGAAGGCCCTGATAAATGGTATTCACGCCGGTTCGTCTGGTGCCCGTGCTTTTGCTGCTGCCACTTTGTAAAAACTTCTCCATACGTGCGATCCGCGCATCGATTTCCTGCACCGGACTGGATTTTGGCAGATACCGGGCCAGTAATTGCTCGCGCTCAAGTTTAAGCGCTGCCAATTGCCCGGAACTGGCATCATCGGTAAATTGCTCAACGGTTTTAGGGGTTTGCTGCAAGCGGGTGTTGGTAATGGAAAGCGCGCTTTCAATTTCCTGACGCCTGGCCTCTGCGGTTAACAATTGGTCGCGCAAAACGGCAATGCGTGTGCTTAATGCTGTGCGCTCTGAAACGAAATCGCCAATACCGTTTTTGGCCAGAAAACGTTCCAGATCCCGATTAACTTCGCGCAATGCCTCTTCAGAGGATTTGCGTTCTTCGGCAAATCCACCATTGTCATCATCAAGCAGGACTTCGCGGCGATATGATTGATACTCTTCAATAAATGCGCTTAGCACATCTTTGGCCACTTGCGGGTTGTTGTGGCGAAAGGCTACGCTGACCAATGGCTGATTAGGTGCCGTATAGGCGGAAAGGCTCTTCTCAATATTGTGTATGGCCGCCCCGTGTATAAGTTCCCGCTTGAAAGGCTCGGCTTCCAGTTCCATAGCCAGTTTTGGATATATGCGGCGAAGGCCGATTTTTTTAAGCACACGCTCTTTGAGTTCAACAGCCGTAAAAAAACTGACCTCGGCCTGAATCATCTGGTCTGCAGAATATGCGGTGCCCTGCCCTGCGGTGCCGACTACCGGATTGTAAATATATTCTTCGCCAAACTGCACCAGTATCCGCCCGCTGGCCGTATAGGTTTTCTTGAGTTCCAGCACCATAGTCATAGACGCGCTAAAGAGCACGACAAACACAAGCAGCATCAACCATTTGCGCACCCACATAAAAGACAGCAATTCCAACAGGGACACGCCTGAAAGGCGGGCCCAACCACTGGCTTGCTCTGAAACTACTGAGCTGGCATTCACTTGCATACCGAATCCATACGATCACAAAAGGCTTCTGCTACATCATTCAGCTATCGTGTTTAACAATTCCTAACCATTCTCGTTAAGATTTACGTAAATAACCGCCTGAACAGGAAATTACTGTGAATTTACCCCCAATTCGTATTGCAACTACCCTGTGCATTTCTCTGGCTCTGGGTGCATGCGCAGGTGCGGGCGGCTATAACCGCTACCCAACAGGCACCAGTCAGCGCAATCTGGGCGCTGCCAATGGGTTTTCGCAACAAAATATCCAGCAGACCGGGTTTCGCTCCTGGCGTGATTCGGATCCGCAATACCGGCTTCTGCCCGGCGATCAGCTTGATATTATCGTATATTCAGCACCCGAATTATCCCGTCTATTGCTGGTTGGACCAGACGGACGTGTGCAAATGCCTTTGGCACCGCCAGTAATGGCAGCCAATTTAACTATTGGGCAATTGGAACAAAAGTTACGCAAAGCGCTTTCCAGCCAACTGGTTAACCCCAATGTGGAAATTACTCCGCGCGCTTTTGGCTCGCAACGCGTTTATGTTGGTGGCGAGGTGGGACAGCCCGGTGTATTTGAACTGCCTGGGCAAATTGGCGTAATGGAAGCGGTAATGATGGCCGGTGGCTTACGCACAACCGCCAGAGCCAGCAAGGTCGTGCTGATCAGGCGTCATCCCGATGGCGGCCCAATGATGAAAATCATCGACATTAAGTCCGTGTTGCATAAAGGCGCACGAGCGGATCTTATTCCACTGCAACGCGGGGATGTTGTCTTTGTGCCGCGCTCCGGCATTGCCAACCTAAATTTATTTATGCAGCAATATATCCGTGATGCCCTGCCGGTCAGCTTCTCATTGTCTTACTACCTTGGCGGAAGCACGGGAGGGCCGGCAGTTACCGGACCGTAAACCTCTTCTTAGCAATGATTTCCCTGCAGCCATTTACGCGCAGCGCGCTGGGCTTTGACAATCTGGCTATTGTCCATCTGATCAGACACTTCCTGACGATAGGTTTTTGCTGTTTCATAGCCAAGAACTGCCGCCAGATTAAACCACTTATGGGCTTCAACCAAATCCAGTTCCGGCCCTTCGCCGGATGAATAAATCAGGCCAAGGCGGTTCAGGTCTTCCGCATCCGGTGAACTCACCACTGCATTATGAGCTTCTTGCACTTCGACATCTGTAAATGCCATGATCTTATCTCCCCAAGTCCAAACCCTGCCCAATATTTTTCCAAGGGTCAGGTTGGTTTCACCATTTGTGGTCAATCCACATGAGGGATTTTTTCGTCTTATCGTTTCAAATAAGTTAAAGTAATGAAGGTTTTTTATTTGTAAAAACAATGGGTTCGATACACGTTTGATTCACCCACCTTAACCAAAACTTACAATATTGAAGCTGATTTCGTATAAACCAATGTTTACAACACCTATAGGCGATCATTTCCTCGTGAAGTCGGCATGGAGCAAAAGCAAAACCCCTGAAATGTCTTGACAATATGCGGCATCGTCTCTCTATGCCCATGCAGAAAATTCTAAAAAGTAAACGCACGGGATCGTAAAATGCGTCTAAAATTACCACTAATCGTCTTGATCATGGGCGCTTTATTGCTTGCCGCCTGCCAAAAGCCATTACAGCCTCCCGCCAAACCAGTGGCCGATACAAAAACTCTTAGGCATATAGAAAGCGGAGACATCGTAGGCTCAATAACCAGCCCGGCCGGTGCCTATCAGTGGGCAGCCATTCCTTATGCCGCTGCACCGGTTGGCGATTTACGCTGGCGTGCACCGCGTCTGGTCCCTGCCTGGCAAGGGATAAAAGAAACGCTGGACCTTGGCGTTCGCTGCGTTCAACGGGCCAGAACCGCCGATATTTATGATGATCTGGGTGCGCTGGTCGGACAAGAAGATTGCCTGGTGCTTAATGTTTGGACACCACCATTAGTCAAAAAATCTATTGCAGCGGAAACTCAACAACTCCCTGTCATGTTCTTTATCCACGGTGGCAGCAATGTCTGGGGATATGGTGGACAGTATGACGGCCAGTATCTGGCGACACGTCATAATATGGTTGTGGTATCGATCAATTACAGGCTGGGACCATTTGGCTGGTTCGCCCATAGCGCCTTGCGCAACACCGCCCTGAGCGGACCCGACCAAAGCCCCAATTTTGCCAATCTTGATATGATGGCGGCACTTGAATGGGTTAAGCGCAATATTGCCGTATTTGGCGGTGATCCGGATCAAGTCACGATCTTTGGCGAATCTGCCGGGGCGCACGATGTAGCCTCATTGCTGGTTATCCCCCGCGCACGGGGGCTATTCAAAGGCGGTATCATTCAAAGCGGGTATTTTACATCACGTTCATTCAAGGATGCAGAGTTTGGCACACCTATAGGTTCTGGTTGGGATTATAAGGGGGCGAAGGCTGTGATTGATGCGCTGGACCCTCCTTCGGACTTAACGGATATGGACCTTGCTACCTTTATGCGTGAAGCCAGTGCTGCGGATATTTATGTCGCCTCTCAGGAAAGTGGGGAAACCGAACCGGGCTCACCGCTGATCATATCGGATGGCATTTTGCTTCAACAACCAAGCCTTGAAGATGCGTATCAAGACCCTGGCTTTGAGATTGTTCCAGTTATAACCGGCACCAACCGTGATGAAACCAAACTGTTTAATGTAACTAATGATAAACTGGTGAAAAAGTTTCTGGGAATACTGCCGCGTCCTCGCAATGCTCGCCAATATGCTTTACAGGCAGAGTATGAGAGCGCCATCTGGCGCGCCCGCTCGGTGGACACACAGGCACGGCGCCTAACGCAAAGTCCTGGTTCAGCGGTTTATGCCTATCGTTTTGACTGGGATGAAGAAGGTTCATTCCTGGGCTCAGATTTTTCTCTTCTACTGGGTGCAGGCCATGCCATGGAGCTGCCATTTGTTTTTGACGGATTTGATTCATTCCCGGTTGGTAATGGTCATATATTTCCAGAAAACAGAGCCAGAGAACGTGATGCGTTATCGCAAGCCATGATGTCCTATTGGGCTGCTTTTGCCACCCATGGAAAACCTGGACGGGGCATGGGTGATAATCTGGCTTTATGGCAGCCCTGGGAAAAAAATCAGGGTCAATTGATGATTTTAGATACGAAAGCAGGTGGCGGCATACGCCTGTCCAGCGAAGATATTACCATTGAAAGCGTTTTGGACGCGCTGGCAAACGACTCACGGTTTGAAAAAGTAATTGAAAAGTGCCTGGCGTTTTTGGGAGTTAGGGGCTGGTTCCCGGAAATTCGTGCTCAAATCGCTAATTTTGAACCTCCAGTTTGTAAACAATAGGCAAATTCTCCAAATAGACGCAATAATTCCCCAAAACAGCACTGGACGTGCAGTTCACAAAATGGTGAAATAAGCGCAATGCGCATTGAATCGCTATTTTTTAGAGGGGAAGAGTATGACTAAGTTTAAACTACGCGCCATTGCGACCACAGCACTGGTTGCATCGTTTGCATTACCAGGCGCGGTATATGCACAGATGGAAGACGAAATTGTCGTCACCGCCACCAAACGTGAAAAAACACTTCAACAAACACCGGTTGCTGTCACAGTAACTTCTGCTGACACCATTGAGAAAACTCAAATTCTGGACATCAATGATTTGCAATCGGTTGCCCCTTCTTTACGGGTTTACTCTCTGCAAACCTCCGCCAATACCAACTTTATTATTCGTGGTTTTGGTAATGGTGCCAACAATGCGGGTATTGAACCATCGGTTGGTGTATTTATCGACGGCGTTTATCGCTCTCGTTCGGCCGCCCAGATTGGTGACTTGCCGAAACTGGAACGAGTTGAGGTTCTTCGGGGGCCACAAAGCACACTATTTGGTAAAAATGCCTCTGCTGGTGTGATCAGCATTGTCACTTCAAAGCCATCTTTCGATACCACTGGCTATGTTGAAGTTGGCACCGGCAATCTCGACCTTCGCCTGTTAAAAGCCTATATTTCAGGGCCACTTTCTGACAGGGTTGCCGCCAGCATTGGCGGTAGTCTGAACAAGCGTGACGGCTATACAGACAGCGCCCTCGGTTTTAGCAAACTTAATGACCGTGATCGCTTTAATCTTCGCGGGCAGATTCTGTTTCAGCCATCCGATAATCTGGATATTCGCCTGATCGCGGATTATAGCGAAATTGATGAAGTATGCTGCACCGTGTCGAACTTCACCAATGGCCCAACCGCTGGCGCCATAGCGCTGCTTGGTGGTGCTGTTGCACCTTCCAGCAATCCGTTTGCTTATACTGCGTTTACAAATAAAGACCCAAGAAACACGGTGCAAGATGGTGGCCTGTCCGCTCATGTGGATTACCAGGCTGAAAACTTTGCCGTCACATCTATCACTTCTTATCGCAGTAATGACAGCCTGGCCGATTATGATGCTGATTTCAGCACTGCCGAGTTGCTAAGTTCTGTAACCAGTCAAAATGACATTAATACATTCACCCAGGAATTGCGTTTAACCTCGACCGGCGAAAACACAATCGACTGGATGGCTGGCGGGTTCTATTTCCACGAAAAGGTAAAAGTTGCCGACACAGTCGTCGCCGGCTCTGATTTTCGCCCCTATGTTGACATTCTGGCGGGTGGCCCGGCGGCCCTTGGTGCGGTTGAAGCAGCTAATGGCTTTGCACCGGGGTCTTTCTTTGCCAATGGCACCGGACTTTTTGATAACTTTACACAAAACAATGAAGCCTTTTCTGCTTATGGCACATTGGACTTTCACCTTAATGACCGTCTGACCCTGACCGGCGGCGTCAACTATACTGATGACAAGAAAAAAGTGTCGGGCAGTGCTCTGGTAACAGAACCATTTTCCGGTGTTGATCTTGCCGGTGCTGGCGGATTTAATACACTGGTTCTTGGTGGTATTGCACAGAACTTCCCTAATATTGCTGCGGCGTGCGGGCTTGGACCTCTTGCCTTCTCCCCGGCTAATGTTGGTGCATTGTTCGCGGTTGCATCCTGCCCCTTCCTGCCTGGAAACCCTCCGGGTGCCTTGGCATTTCAGGGCCTTCAGGCCCAGGTTGCCGCCGGGGTTGGTGCACTTGATCTGAACAATCCGGCACAGAACCCGCTGCTTGGCCTGCAAGCCCTGCAATTCCTGCCACCATTCCTTGGTTTTCCAAACGCAGTGGAAAATGGCCGGACACATGACAACAAACTTACCTGGACGGCTCGGCTGGCCTATGATGCCAGCGATAATGTCAGTGTTTATGCCAGTGCCGCGACCGGCTTTAAGGCTACATCATGGAATTTATCCCGTGATTCACGTCCGGCCATCGCAGATACGGCCGCTATCAACGGTGCCGGTCTGGCCCTTGCCAATCAGTCGTTTGGCACACGCTTTGCCGGCCCTGAAAATGCCACAGTCTTTGAACTTGGCTTGAAAGCACGTTTTGATCGCGGTGCTATTAACGTTGCCGTCTTTGATCAAACTATCAAAGGCTTCCAGTCCAACACCTTCCTTGGCACTGGCTTTGTTCTTGGCAATGCTGGCAAGCAATCCACGCAAGGTATTGAAGTGGATGCTACCTATGTTCCGGTTGATCCGCTGAAACTGACCTTTGCCATGACCTTGCTGGATCCGGTCTTTAACTCTTTTGTTAATGGTCCCGGACCGGGCGGCACAGTTGTCAATTTATCCGGCCAAAAACCTGCTGGCATTCCTTCGGTTAGCATCGCCACTTCGGCGACCTATACCCATAATTATGCCAATGGCATGACCGGGTTTATCCGTGGTGATTACCAATACGAAAGTGGCGTTCAGGTTGTAGAAGCAATCACAGGGCCACGCCGCAAAGTCAGCACGGTTAATGCCAGTGCTGGCCTTGGCTGGGAAAACGGACTTGATATTCGTTTCTGGGCAAGGAATTTGTTTAATGATAAAAACTTCCTCAGCGCTTTCCCTGGCGTTGTGCAGGCCGGAACGGTAAATGTTTATCCGAACCAGCCACGCACTTACGGGGTTTCCTTACGGAAAAGCTTCTAATACTGGATCAAATAATTCTGATAGAATTAAAGGGCTGGCAGCAATGCCGGCCCTTTTTTTGTTTTCCCGTCTTTGTCATTACCGGGTTTATCCTGGCAATCCAGGAATAAACACTTACCTCATCCTGAGCTTGTCGATGGATGGATTATCCGAACAAGTAGGGCAATGACGCCCCGGTTATTTCATAAAAATCAAGATCGATCATCAAAAACGCAAACGCCCTGGACAAAGGTCATTAACACCCTGCCCTGCATACGGCGTCCGTCAAAAGGCGTGTTCTTGGATTTGGAACGTAATTTATTTGCATTGCAAACCCAGGGTTTTTCCAAATCAAAAAGAACCAGATCCGCAGGTTTTCCAACTTCGATAACCCCAGTATCCAAACCAAGCATCCGGGCCGGTGAAAAACTTACCGCCGCCATTACCTCTGGCAATTTCGCATCACCATTATGAACCAGTGATAATGCCGCGCTAAGCAGAGTTTCCAGACCAGTGGCGCCGAGGGAGCTTTGGGAAAATGGCAATCGTTTTTCTTCTGCCGGGCGCGGATCGTGCCCAGAGACCAAAGCATCTATGGTGCCATCAACCAGTCCGGCAATGAGTGCCATGCGGTCACTTTCTGTACGTAAGGGCGGCGAAAGCCGCGCAAACGTGCGATAATCCCCTACATCCAGCTCATTAAGTGTCAAATGATGTATGGACGCAGAGCAAAACACCTTCACACCACGAGTTTTGGCACGGCGCACCGCATCCAGGGCGGCACCGGTAGAAAGCTGATCAATCAGGACAGTGGTCCCACTAGCTTCCGCTAAGGCAATATCGCGTTCCACCATTATGAGTTCACCAACTGCAGGAATACCGCTCAGGCCAAGCCTTGACGCAAAATCACCTGCATTCATCACACCACCTTTGCCAAGGTCAGGCTCTATGGGGCGATTACTAACCAGAGCATTCATACCCCTGGCATAACTCAAGGCGTTTTTCATAACGCTGGCACTTCCAACCGGCTGGTCGCCATTTGAAAACAACACAGCACCCGCCTCGGCCATCAGGCCTATTTCAGTCAGCAACTCACCTTTTAGGTCTTTGGTTAAACCACCTGCGGGCACAATATGCACACTGGCTTTCTCCGCCCCGCGACGCAAAATAAAGTCCACCATGGCCGGATCATCAATCGCTGGCTCCGTCTGCGGCGATATAACCAGTGTCGTAATACCTCCTGCGGCGGCGGCCAAACCTGCCGAGGCCAGGGTTTCACGCTGCTCAGCACCCGGCTCACCGGTTTTTACCATAATATCAATAAGGCCAGGCGTCAGTATAAGTCCGGTCGCAGTGATATGCCCGGCCCCATCGGGTGAAAGAGAATGGCCAATCTGTGAAATTACACCGTCTTTAATTCTGACATCCAATACCTTGTCGGTATTACTTTTTGGGTCGATAACCCGCGCACCGGTAATTAGTGTGTGATCTCTTGAAGCCTTATTCATGGCGGCCCTCCGCCAGACTTGCCAACACAGCCATGCGCATGGCCACACCTGATTCAACCTGCTCGTTTATCAGGCTGACGTTCGGGTCATCGGCAATTTCTGAATCGATTTCAACCCCACGGTTCATCGGACCGGGGTGCATGACCAGTGCACCTTTTTTGGCAAGGTTCAATTTTTCGCGATCCAGTCCAAAATAATGAAAATATTCCCGCGATGATGGTACGCAGGCGCTGTTCATGCGCTCTTTTTGCAGGCGAAGAACCATAACCACATCGCATCCCACCAATGCCTGTTTCATATCATGAAACACCTCTACACCCCACGCACTGGCTTTTGTCGGCAACAGTGTTGGCGGCGCACACAGACGCACCTGGGCCCCCATGAGGGTTAATAAAATGATGTTTGATCTGGCAACACGGCTGTGCACCACATCACCGCAAATGGCAATTTTTAATCCAGACAGATCGCCAAAATGTGCGCGCAAGGTCAGTGCATCCAGCAAGGCCTGCGTCGGGTGCTCATGGGCACCATCGCCTGCATTTATCACAGCACAATCAACTTTCTGGCTAAGTAGCGCCGCCGCCCCTGAAGCGCTATGGCGCACCACCAGCAGATCCGGGCGCATGGCATTCAATGTTACCGCTGTATCAATCAGGGTTTCGCCCTTGGCGATAGAGGAGGTTTGGATTGCCATATTAATGACATCGGCCCCAAGGCGCTTGCCCGCCAGTTCAAAAGAGCTTTGCGTTCGTGTTGAGGGTTCGAAAAAGAGGTTGATTAATGTGCGCCCATTTAGCAAATCCTGATGCTTTTTGCGCTGCCGGTTAAGCGCGACAAACTGCTCAGCCCGATCCAGAAGCGAGATCACTTCCAGCCGATTTAATCCGGCAATCCCCAGCATATGAGGTCCGGTAAACGTATCAGAATAGCTTTTGCTCATGCAAAGATACCCTCTAGCGCGGCTGACCGTGTTACGCAAGCTGCCGTATGTGCCAGGGATCGCTTGCCCTTTGCCTTAGGCTTTGTTAGGCCAGCGACTTGCTCTGTTTTTTAAGGATTTACCCATGTCTGTTGATGCAAAGCTGGTGCGCAAGATTGCCCATCTCTCCCGCCTTGGTGTAGCGGAAGGTCGCCTGGCCCCGCTTGCCGACGAACTCAATGCCATATTGCACTGGATAGAACAGCTTAACGAGGTAGATATCGAAGGTGTTGCCCCGATGGCTTCTGTTGAAGATGTCTCAACGCCAGTGCGCGAGGACATCATTAATGATGGTAACATCCGCGATCAGATACTGGCCAACGCCCCTCGAACTGAAGAAGGCTTTTTTGTTATGCCAAAGGCTGTTGAATAATGAGCAAATTAAACGAACTTACGCTGGCTGAGGCACGCAAAGGTCTTACAGATAAAACTTTTTCTGCGCGCGAGCTAACGAGTGCGCATCTGGATGCAATAGAATCTGCCGGTGTGCTTAATGCCTATCTGTTAAGCACCACTGATCTGGCCTTGACCATGGCAGACGCATCCGATGCACGGCGTATGAATGCGCAAACCGGTCCGCTCGATGGCATTCCTTTGGGTATTAAAGACCTTTTTTGCACTAAAGGTGTGCGCACCACGGCGGGGAGTAAAATCCTTGGCGACTTTACCCCGACTTATGAAAGCACGGTCAGCGCCAATTTGTGGCGTGATGGCGCGGTGATGCTGGGCAAACTCAATCTCGATGAGTTTGCCATGGGCTCTTCCAATGAAACCTCCGCTTTTGGCCCGGTGGTTAATCCATGGCGTGCCAAAGGCGAAGCTCAAAACCTGGTGCCAGGCGGCTCCTCCGGTGGTTCTGCGGCGGCGGTGGCAGCGCAGTTGTGCCTTGGGGCAACTGCAACAGATACTGGCGGCTCCATCCGCCAACCGGCCAGTTTTACCGGTACTGTTGGGGTGAAACCCACCTATGGGCGCTGTTCGCGATGGGGAATTGTCGCGTTTGCCTCCTCTTTGGATCAGGCTGGTCCAATCGCCCGCACGGTAGAAGATGCGGCCATATTGTTAAACTCCATGGCGGGGTATGACCCAAAGGATTCCACCTCAATCAAGGCTGATGTGCCTGACTTTACTGCCGCCTGCACCCAACCCTTGAAAGGCAAGCGCATTGGCATTCCCAAAGAATACCGGGTTGATGGCATGCCCGCAGAGATAGAAAAATTATGGGCAAACGGGATGGATTGGCTGCGCGCCGAGGGTTGCGAGATAATCGATGTTTCTCTGCCGCATACCAAATATGCCTTGCCTGCCTATTACATTATCGCTCCTGCTGAAGCCTCATCAAATCTCGCCCGCTATGATGGTATGCGTTATGGTTCCCGTATTGAAGGGGCCGATCTTGCCGAAACCTACCAAAACACTCGCGGCCAGGGCTTTGGTGAAGAAGTGCGCCGACGTATCATGATTGGCACCTATGTGCTCTCTGCCGGGTTTTATGACGCCTATTATATTCGTGCGCAAAAGGTTCGCGCCCGCATAACCGAAGATTTCAAGAATGTATTTGAAAAATGCGATGCGCTGCTCACCCCAACGACCCCCAGTTCTGCTTTTGGCATTGGGGCACGCAATAATGATCCATTACAGATGTATCTGAACGATATTTTCACCGTTACGGCCAATCTTGCAGGCCTGCCCGGTATTTCCGTGCCCGCTGCCCTGGATAATACTGGCCTTCCCCTGGGCCTGCAGGTGATTGGAAAAGCCCTTGATGAAGAAACCTGCTTTGCCGTTGGTGCCGCATTGGAACGTGCAGCAGGCTTTAACACAAGACCAGGAAAGTGGTGGTGAAGGAAGTTATTTCCCTTCACCTCAATCCTCTCCCAAGGGAGAGGAAGAAAAAAGAAACGGAAAGAAAAGAATGTTTACAGCGGAACGTGTAGCCGAAAAAAATGACTGGATAACCACCAATACCGGGGATTGGGAAATTATCATCGGGCTGGAAATCCATGCCCAGGTGGCCTCCAATGCTAAACTGTTCTCCGGGGCGGCCACAGAATATGGCGCCGAGCCTAATACCCAGGTGTCATTGGTGGATGCGGCAATGCCTGGCATGTTGCCGGTATTGAATGAGTATTGCGTCGAACAGGCTGTGCGCACCGGTATGGGCTTAAAAGCGCGAATCAATGCCTTTTCGCGCTTTGATCGCAAAAATTATTTCTATCCCGATCTGCCCCAAGGTTATCAGATCAGCCAGCTATACCACCCCATTGTTGGCGAAGGCGAAATGCTGGTGGAACTGGATGACGGGACCAGTATTGCGGTGGGTATTGAGCGCCTGCATCTGGAACAGGATGCCGGTAAATCTATCCATGACCTTGATCCCAATGCCACCTATGTGGACCTTAATCGCTGCGGCGTGGCGCTGATGGAAATTGTATCCAAACCGGATATGCGCTCGGCTCGCGAGGCCGCCGCTTATGTGCGTAAATTGCGGGCCCTTGTGCGTTATCTTGGCACCTGTGATGGCGATATGGAAAAGGGTAATTTACGCGCTGATGTGAATGTTTCTGTGCGCCGCCCCGGTGGTGAGCTTGGCACACGTTGTGAAATAAAAAACCTGAACTCCATGAGGTTTATCCAGCAAGCCATTGAATATGAAGCCAGACGTCAGATTGAAATTCTGGAAAGCGGCGGCTCAATTGATCAGGAAACCCGGCTTTATAATACCGATACTGGCGAAACGCGCACGATGCGCTCAAAGGAAGACGCGCATGATTATCGTTATTTCCCGGACCCCGACCTGTTACCGGTCAAGCTAAGCCAGGATTGGTTGGACAAAATTGCCGCCAACCTTCCCGAACTTCCCGATGAAAAAAAAGCAAGATATGTCAGCGAGTTTGGCTTGTCAGACTATGATGCCGGTGTTTTGGTCAGCGATCGTGAAAAAGCCGCCTATTATGAGGAAGTGGCCAAAGGAAATGACAAAAAACTGGCGGCCAACTGGGTGCTCAATGAAGTGTTTGGCAAGCTCAACAAGGAAAATGTTGAAATAACGGACAGCCCGGTTTCTGCGGTGGCCAATTGTGCGATTGTGCACATGATCACGGAAAATATAATCTCCGGTAAAATCGCCAAACAGGTGTTTGAAATCTGCTGGGCTGAGGGTGGTGACCCGCAAGCCATTGTCGAAGAACGCGGTCTGAAACAGGTCACCGATACCGGCGCTATCGAAGCCATGATCGATGAGATCATTGCCGCCAACCCGGATCAGGCGGCCAAGGTCAAAGACAAGCCAAAAACCCTCGGCTGGTTTGTCGGACAAGTTATGCAGGCCAGTAAAGGTAAAGCCAACCCACAGGCGGTAAACAAGATTTTGCGGCAAAAATTACTGGATTAACATGCCAGAAACAGATAATAGACCGGCCCCCATAGTCGACTCGCGCGAGGAACTGGCACAGGATCGCACAGCCCTTGCCAGTGAGCGCACGTATGCTTCATGGGTGCGGACGGGTCTGGCCAGTTTGGCGACAGCACTGGGTATAGCCAAATTCATTGACGACAGCGTGCCGGTATGGGCTGTGCGTTCCATTGCATCACTATTAATTTTATTGGCTATGCTCTCTTTTTTACTTGCCGCCTGGCGCTATTCTGACTTGAGTAAAAAGCTCAATAATTTAGACATTGCCCTCATTCCACATCAAATTGTGCTGCTGATTAGCGGCGTTATGATTATCTGTTCAACCCTTGCGCTTGGGATTATATGGATGATGACTGGCTAGCTGTTTGGTTCCGACATAAAGCTAAATCTTGATGCGTTTCAACAAGCCCAGGGTCACTGGCCGTTTGCCAGTTTGCAGGTGTAGCCTGTCATGCCCCAGTTGACCCTCAGATTGTAAATGAAACAACCCGCATAAACCTGTTGAATTAGGCGCTACGGCCTCCGTTTTCGCTATACCTGAATTTCTTGCTAACATCGCACTCAATACGCTATGACCACCAAGCCGTGCTTTAATGCACGTCGTGGGGAAGCCATTTATGAACACTTTAATTACTGAGTTGCGTCGTCGTAACATCTTTCGTGTAGCCGGTGTCTATGCCGTTGTTGGCTGGTTGCTCGCACAGGCGGCAGGTGTGCTTGAAACCTCAATGAACATGCCCGCATGGTTCGACACCATGGTGGTCAGCTTGCTGCTGATCGGGTTCCCCATCGCCATGCTGCTGGCCTGGGCGTTTGAAATGACCCCTGAAGGGGTGAAGCGCACTGAGAACGTGGCCGAAGGGGACAGCGCAACTGCAAAAACCGGGCGTAAACTGGACTATGTAATTGTTATAGGGCTGGTGCTGGTTGCCGCATTGGTGGTGTGGCAAGGTATGCGCGATCCATCCGGGCCCTTCGAGGCCGCGAAAAGCGCGGCACCTCAGGGTGAGGTTGGAAAAGTTGCCGATAACGCGGCACCTCAGAGCCTACCCCGAACTGGATCCGGGGGTGAGGTTGGAGGTGTAACAAATATCAACCCTCATCCAGAGGTGCTTGGCGATAGCCAAGCCTCGAAGGATGCTGATGCCCAAACCACCCAAGCCCCGTCCATCGCGGTTTTGCCGTTTGAGGATTTCTCGCAAGACAAGGATCAGGAGTATTTCGCCAACGGGATTTCCGAGGAATTGCTGAACGTATTGGCGCGGATCAAAGGCTTGCGGGTGGCGTCGCGCACCTCGGCGTTTTCGTTCCAGGGTGGCGATGCCAAGACCGGCGAAATCGCCGAAGCCCTGAACGTCGGGCATATTCTGGAGGGCAGCATCCGTAAATCCGGCACCACTTTACGCATTACCGCGCAATTGATCGACGCCTCCACTGACCAACATATGTGGTCCGAAACTTATGACCGGCCATTGACCGCCGAAAACCTGTTTCAAATCCAGGACGAAATCGCCGCCGCCATCGTCGGCGAACTCAAAGGCCGGTTGTCTATTCGCACAACCGAAGCCCCGGCCCGCACTCAATCGCTGGAGGCCTACGAGCTTTACCTGAGAGCACGCGTAAATATGAACAAGCGGCTACCGGCGACACTGACCGCCGCTGTGGCTGGTTTCAAACAGGTGATTGCGCTCGACCCTGATTTTGCCCCTGCTTATGCCGGGCTGGCCGATAGTTATCTGCTGATGCTCAAGTACACGGATATAAGCTTTGACGAGAGCCAACGTCTTGCGAAACCCAATGTAGAGCGCGCCTTGCAACTTGCCCCGAATGCAGCAGAAAGCCTGACCTCTGCTGCATTTCTGGCATTAACGAAGAATGAATTTGAAAAAGCAGTGGCGTTGGCAGACCGTGCCATTGCGGTAACCCCGAATTATTCGGATGCCTATTTGCGTAAATTCAACGCATCAAATGGCACCAAAGAGCGTTTAGCCAGTATTGAAAAAGCCCGCGCTCTTGACCCGCTATCTGCAGTAATTCTATCTAATCTTGGCGCTGCACAAGTTAGGGCAGGTGACAGAGAGGCCGCCAGAAAAACCATGCGTGACAATGTGAGCTGGAACCCGGATAGCATTTTTGGCTATATAGGTTTGGGCGCATTGCTGTATCAAGAAGGCGAACTTGCCGCCGCCCATAGCCACTATAAAGATGCACAAGCGCTTAATTCTGAAGCAAGTATTATACAAACTCCGCTTTCCAATTTATATTTTGATGTTGGCTTGTACGGCGAGGTGTCCGCCGTTTCGCCACAAGTTAGTGATCGCGCACTTGCCCTGTTGCTGGGTGGACAAAAACAGCAGGGCATGAAACTGGTGCAGGATAATCCGGATGACCCAAGCATGGGTTATGTTTTGTATGTGGCCGGGGATGTAAAAAATACCTACGCCATAATGCGCAAATTCGTAAAACGGTATAATGTGTTAGAGCAAACCGTGAATGCTGACACTGCAGAATGGTTAGCCACAATTGCGTTTATTTTCCAGGAAAACGGCGATCCTGATGCGAATATTCTCATAGGTAATCTTGAAACCTATTTAGGCAAAGACGCCAGCGCCGCAGACAAAGTTTTCAACAGCGACTTGCGCGCCGGCATCATTTTGCAATTGCTCAAGGGCGACAAGTCCGCCGCCTATGCCTGGCTTGACCGCTATCTGGATTTGGGATTTGCCGACACCGTCCTGCTAACCACGCCGCCGTTTGAATCCTTACGCCGCACCCCAAAATTTGCCAAACGCGAAACCCGCATGGCGCAAAACGCCGCGCGGCACCGCGCTAAAATCGAAGCGCAACTAGCCAACCCGAAACCAAACTGGGTGAAGGAAACCCCGTAATCCTGAACCACATTATCAAAACAAACCCACCCGTGTCACCCCGGAAGCTAACAGGCTATCCGAGGTCTATGGTGACTGAGCACTGCATTATGGATCCCGGCGCGGGGGCCAGGATGACACGGTTTGAGTTGCGGGATGATACGGTTTGTGTGTTACCTTGGCCCTCTAAACCTTACTTCGCAGCCTGTTATGGCTTGTCCTCGCCCTCCCTCCGTCAGCTACGCTGACACCTCCCCCGTAAACGGAGGAGGAAAAAGCACAAGGCTTCTATCCTCCGTTTACGGGGGAAGTGACCCCACCAGTTCGTGTAACTGGTGGGGTCGATAGGGGGACTTCTTAAACTTATCTAACCGGGGCGCTAAATCTTTATTCGTTTCAACAAGCCCGAAAACAGCAAAATGGTTTTGTCCCCGCAAAACAGTTTGCCACGCACAAACATCAGGCCGGATTTGGTTTTACGCGCCAACTCACCTTCAGCTTCAATCCAGTGTCCCGGCCAGGCGGCGGTCACAAATTCATTATTCATGGTCACGGTAACGCCATGATCGCCCTCGAATGCGCGTTTGGCGATGGCAAATAAAGCGCTATCGGCAAAGGTCATCAACATACCCCCATGCACTGCGCCGCCACCATTGCAATGGCGTTTTTGTGCATAAAACCGGATTAGCCCCTGCCCCGGTTCTGGCTGGCGGTTTTTGTGAATAAAAATCGGGCCATTGGTATGCTCGAAACGGTCCTCTGTGGACCATTGCTCATAGCCTTCAGGAGCTTTGACTGTTCTATTGGTTTCCATAGAGAGCCAATAAAACGTCAATTGCCGCTGTGCAACACCAAATGCTTTATGGCTTGATTTTCCATCTGCCTTTGGGCTTGAAAGCATGAAAGACAAAAGCAAATGTGGTATCATAGGGGATTTCCACCCACTGGCCTTGTGCATTTTTTTTGCTGACTGATACGCCGGGTACAAGCTGTCCACCGGCTATACGCGCAGTGTCCAATGCAGAGGCATGATCGCCTTCATAATGCAGACGAACATCACCATCGATGACATCTTTTTGTTTGCGGATCAGATTAAGGCCATAGGCGGTATCACCGACAACCACCACGCGCGCCATAGGCTCTATGTGCCGGGGCAGATCGCCACGGTAAAGAAACGGTTTGGCGGCACTGTCGTAACTGACATAGGGGTTGCGGCCATAGGGGCGCGATTTGGGATTATTGGGCACCAGAATTTTCCCTTGTGGAAATCTTTTTTTGAAACTGGCAAAGGATTCCAAACGTGACGGCAGTTTTTTTAGCTGCACCTGATTATATTTACCGATAATCCCTATGCCGGTAAATTGCTGCCACCAGGTTTCACTAAGCCGGTCATACATAATCAGGTTTGAATTGAACAACATACCTGATGTGCCAAACATCGGGGACGAATTATTTTTGGCAAAGCGGCGATCAAACACAATGGCCGAATTACATAAAGGGCAATAGGTCACAATAACCGGCACCCCACCGATTTCATCATTGACTATTTCATGCCAGGTCATAATCCGTAATGGATAGGCCCGCGCCACACCGTTTATTTCCAACCCGATAACCGGTTCGGATTCTGGTAAATCAGATACCGCTGCATCAACAAATATGGGGCGGTCTATGGAAGGAATACCATCTTTGGGCGGGCCACCGGCCATCACATCACTAAAGTCCACACTGGCTTTGGTGAAATCTGTATCCGGCCAGGCCTTTTTCATGGCCCCCGTAGGTTTTGCCGCCAACGGCATCGTCATAATGGCCAACAGCAATATTGTGAGGGAAAATAAACGCATTAAAGCCTCCAGGAGAGTTGAACAGGTTTATTCCCGTTATAGTCAGAACAGCAAACACGGACCATTCACCTTTACGAGAGCAGGCCGCGCGCCTATATTGATTCCGCTGAGGGGCAATAGATAAAGGAGATTGGCGATGGAATTCGCACTCGTTCCCCTATTGCTCTATTTTTTACCCTGGATTATTGCGCTTATTCGCGGGCACCATAATGCCGGGGCAATATTTTTATTGAACCTGCTGTTGGGCTGGACGTTTATTGGCTGGATTGTGGCCTTTATCTGGTCATTTACCAACGTCAGAAGGTGCTATGGATAAGATAAACTTGCCTTGGCAATTTGCCCTGGCAAGTATTGCACTAATGCTGGCCCCCTCGCTGGTGAAGGCGCAGAACGCCATAGAACGCCCGGCCAACACCACGCGCACCCGTTTGATGCTGGCCGATGCCCTGGGAGCCATACATTACCTTACCGTGACCTGCTCTGGCCTTCGCGACCAAAGCTGGCGCGCCCGTATGAGTGAATTATTATCGCTTGAACCGTTATCGGCTTATGAGCGTGATGATCTGGTGGCCGCGTTTAATCACGGATACCGACAGGAAAAGTATTATTTCCCACAATGCAATGCACAAACAGTCAACCGAATTTTGGCACAAAAACGAATAATTGCCGAACAAGGTCAAATTTTATCAACCGCGTTAGCAGATCCTTATCTTCATTGAGTTATATCCAATACCGTCAAGAGGCGAAAAATCGCCCGGACAGGTGAATGGATAATCAGGGGTGGGGCTATGCGCGCCAGTTGCGAAGCTGTGGAAATTTTACCAAAGAACGAACAAAAAGATCAGGCATTGGATCTAATTCTGGATGCCTGGGATACAGCATTAACGAGGGGCTGTGCCCCGGAACAAATTGCTACATCCGCTATTTTTGCGGCCTTTGCCGATCTGATCGATGTGTATGGCGAAGATGTCGTGGCCGAAATGGCGCATCGCTTGCCGGCGCGCGTCCGCAGGGGCGAGTTTTCCATGCGTCACGGCCCCGCAAATTAAAAAAGGCCGAGCTAAATAAGCCCGGCCCTTTTCAGTAAAATGAAAGTAATCCAAGAAGAAGGTTAGCCCTCTTCGCCATTGTTGACGTCAACATTGCATTTGGATTTCATTTCAGTCGCAATCGGTTGGAATTTTTCGATCACACCCTGCATCTTTTCCGGCGTAGCCGCCAGCGCCACGAGCTTGCTTTGTCTTTCTTCGCTACCTTCTTCTGTAGTTGCCAAGGCATGAAGCAGCACATAATCATCAGCGGATAGGCCCGTTTTTACCAGATCGACCGCGCAACTGCACTCAGCGGCGGTATTTTCACCGTCCTTCATACACACACCGTGTATGTCTTCTTCCATTGAACCGGCTATTGCGCTTGATGATATTGCCAGTGCAGCAATCAGAGCTGTTGTTTTAATAATGAGTTTCATTTTTTTCTCCTGTCAGGGTTAACCTGACCCCCTCAGGTTGAATACTGCATTTAATGCCACCGGGCAAATGCAAAAATTATGCTTGTTTAGATTGGCAGGGCTTCTTCGAATAAAATTGGTTTTCCGGTGCCCTCTTCCATCACCGCACCATCACGCATCACACAACGGCCTCGAATAACCGTAGCCATGGGCCAGCCGGTAACACTTTTACCGTCAAATGGCGTCCAGCCGCTTTTACAGGCGCTATCTGCATCTGTGATCATACGTTTGGCATTCATATCAACCAGGGTAAAGTCTGCATCATAACCTGCGGCCATGCGCCCTTTCCCTGCCAGCCCAAAAATGCGTTTTGGTCCGGCACTGGTCAGATCGACAAAGCGTTCAAGGCTAAGACGGCCCTTATTCACGTGATCCAGCATAATCGGCACCAGTGATTGCACACCAGGCATCCCGGATGGCGAGCCGGGATAAGCCACCGCTTTTTCTTCTAATGTATGTGGCGCATGGTCAGAGCCGATGACATCGACCAGCCCCGTGCGCAGGGCCGTCCACAATCCGGTGCGGTGATCGTTTGTGCGTATGGGGGGGTTCATCTGCGCCCGCCCCGCCATGTCTTCATAACAATGCGGCGCACGCAGGGTCAGATGCTGCGGCGTCACCTCGATGGTGGCAATGTCCTTTTGGGATTGCAAAAATGCCATTTCTTCAGCCGTGGAAACATGTAAAACATGCACACGTTTTCCCGCCTCTCGCGCCAGTCTGATTAAACGCTGGGTGGCGAGCAGGGCCGCCTTGGCATCGCGCACCTCTGGATGGGACGACCAATCACCCTCAATCGCCAGTGCCTTACGCTCATTAAGGCGTCCCTCATCCTCGCAATGAAAGGCGGCGCGGCGCGAAATGGCAGCCAGAACACGCGCCACCCCGGCATCATCGGCCACCAGCAAAGATCCGGTGGATGCCCCCATAAATACCTTAACCCCGGCGCAACCCGGCACTTTTTCCAGTGCGGGCAGCAGGTCCGCATTATCATTGGTTGCCCCCGCATAAAACGCATGATCGCAATGCATTCGCCCTTTGGCCAATGCCAGTTTGTGCTCCAACGCTTCCACCGTCGATGTAGTGGGGCTGGTATTGGGCATTTCAAACACACCGACCACACCACCCAGCACCGCAGCGCGAGAACCACTTTCCAGGTCTTCCTTGTGGGTTGGGCCGGGTTCACGAAAATGCACCTGGGTATCAATTACGCCGGGCAACACATGCAGGCCAGAAGCATCTATCTGCTCCCCCGCATCGGCACGATTAAGATCACCAATGGCAATTATCTTGCCGCCCCTGACCCCGACATCGGCCAAACCAATGCCATCATGATTGACGAGGGTGCCGCCAGTTATCAGCAGATCAAAATTTTCAGTCATTTGTTACGACTCGCCTTGCCATTTGGGATTGAAAGTCGAATATACCCCATATGAATATTTTCGCACCCCCCCGCACCCGTGCCGTCTTGGAGGTAACGGGCGAAGACGCCACTGATTTCCTGCAAGGCCTGATTACCAACGACATTACGCGACTTGAGCGCGAAGGGATGGTCTACGCAGCCTTGCTAAGCCCTCAGGGGAAAATCCTGCATACTTTTTTCATCAGCCATGGCGCAGATGGTGGGTATTGGCTGGACACACCAGAAGAAAACATAACGGACCTGATGCGACGCTTGCGCATGTTTCGCCTTCGCGCAAAAGTCCACATCGAAGATAAATCCGCAGATATGATGGTCGCCTTAGGCACAGATACCGGCTTTGCCGATCCCAGATCAACTTTGCTGGGCACCCGCGTAATTGTGCCCATTGCCGACATTGCCCCACCGCCGTCAGATTATGAAGCAGATCGTATCACAGCTTGTGTGCCTGATGAGGGTGCCGATTTTAACAGTGAAGAGACTTTTCCCTCTGATGCCAATATGGATTTACAAAATGGTGTGGCGTTCAAAAAAGGCTGTTATGTAGGTCAGGAAGTGGTTAGCCGCATGAAACGGCGCGGCACCATACGCAAACGCATGGCACTGGCCGCCTTTGACGGCCCGGCACTGGATTATGGAACCGAGATTATGGCCGGTGCAGCCCGCCTTGGGGACATTCGCTCCTCAACGGATAGACAAGCGCTGGCACTGATCCGCACAGACCGTCTGGAAAAAGCCATGGGTGATTGCGCCTTGATCACTGCTGATGGCACCTCTTTGGTCCTTACCTTGCCGGAGAGTCAAGAATGACCCTGCCCCGCTGTTCCTGGGTGCCGCCAACGGATGCTCTCTATTGCGATTATCATGATCATGAATGGGGCGTTCCAGAATATGATTCCCGTGCGCTATGGGAAAAACTGGTGCTCGATGGCATGCAGGCCGGGCTTTCCTGGATCACTGTTTTGCGAAAAAGAGACAGCATACGTGAGGCATTTGACGGCTTTGATCCGGTCAAGGTCGCCGCCTATGGCGATGCAGACATGGAACGTCTCCTAGGCAACCCTGGCATTATCCGCAGCCGTCTGAAATGTCAGGCCGCCATCCATGGTGCGAAAATGGCGAGAACTTTTCCACCTATATGTGGGACTTTGTTGGCGGCAAGCCGATTCAAAACACTTGGAAAACCAATGGCGCTGTGCCTGCCAAAACAGAATTATCTGAGACCATTGCCAAGGACCTCAAAAAACGCGGCTTCAAATTCTGCGGCCCCGTGATTGTTTACGCCTTCTGCCAAGCCGTTGGCATGGTCAATGACCACACAACAGATTGCCATTGTTATGAAAACGTCAAGGCGATGGGGTAGGATAAAGGCTGGGATAATCCGAAATAAACTTTGGCCACAGTTTAAAGTCATCACGAGCATTTTTAATCTTTGTCATAACATTACCATTCCGCTCTGGTATAGCTTCACTATCACTTGCCATGCAGGCGAAAATTTTATTCTATATCCCTTTCGCTTTGGCAGGTTCAATGTGCTTGTTGGGATGCATGCTTCATTACAATAGCGCTGTTGCATACTTTAATAAAAACCTTCACATTAGCTTGTGAAGTATTGCTTCATTTCTCGTCAGAGAAAATTCTGATAATTAATAGGTAAGAGTAATGTGTGGTATAACTGGTGCTTGGTTAGAACAAGCATCCCCTTTACAGCTTAGATCATCGATTAAGTTAATGTCTCACAGAGGCCCTGATGATCAAGGTGAGTACATAGATCACTCAACGGGAGTGATGCTCGGCCATGCAAGATTATCAATCATTGATTTATCTAAATCTGGTCACCAGCCCATGCATTCTAAAGATTCCATGGTCTCCATGGTTTATAATGGAGAAATATATAATTATAAAGAAATTAGAAGCGAATTAGTTAAAAGGGGAGTGACGTTTGTTGGAACCTCCGACACAGAAGTACTGTTAAATTACTACTTAGAGTACGGTGAAGGTATTTTTGAAAAATTAAACGGTATATTTTCAATTTCCATATACGACAAACGCAACAATACACTCACTTTGGCAAGGGATTCATTTGGAGTTAAACCTCTATATTACTATTCAAATAATAATGCTTTTGCATTCTCAAGTGAAATAAAATCCTTACTTCCTTATATAGAAGGTAGCACCTCACTGAATCATGCTGCAATTCAGAGGTATCTTACTTTTTTGTGGTGCCCAGGGGAAGGAACTCCAATCCTAAAAGTTAATAAATTAGAACCTGGTTGTATGATGACGGTTACAGCAGATAGAAAAATTACAATCCAGAAGTGGTATAACCCGCCTCAAAACAAATCATCAGAAAAAATAATAGATAAAAAAACGGCCATCTTAGCTGTTCGTAAAGGGCTTGAGGTGGCAGTACAGAGACAACTTGTTTCAGATGTTCCAGTTGGCGCTTTTCTATCCGGAGGTTTAGACTCCAGCGCAATCGTTGCAATTGCAAAAAAGCATTTGTCGAATATCCAATGCTTCACGATTCAACCTACTGGTGGTAGTGATTCTGGTGATACTGATGATTTACCTTACGCCTATAAAGTAGCCAAACATTTGGATGTACCGTTAGAGGTTGTGAACATTAATGCAAGCCAGATGATTGATAATCTTGAGCAAATGGTATGGCAGCTTGATGAACCACTTGCTGACCCTGCCCCTCTAAATGTTCTATATATTTCTCAACTTGCACGCAGTTGCGGTATAAAAGTTCTATTATCAGGCGCTGGGGGTGACGACCTTTTTACCGGATATAGCCGACATCTTGCTCTACAATATGAAAGTTTGTGGTCTTGGTTGCCAACCGGCATCCGTCAAAATATGGATGAATTATCTCGCAAACTCAATCACCGGACAACCCTTGGTCGTCGTTTGGGTCGATTGTTTTTGGGAGCAGGCGAAAGTGGTGACACCAGGTTAGCAAATTATTTTACCTGGATCAGGCAATCCGACTTGAATCCTTTATTTTCTGCTGACATGAAAGCAAAACTTAATAATGAAAAAGCCATTCAACCCCTTCTGGATTACCTTAATTTATTGCCACCGAATCTGAGCCGCCTTGAAAAAATGCTTGCCTTGGAACAACGGTTTTTCTTAACAGATCATAATTTGAACTATACTGATAAAATGTCTATGGCAGCTGGCATTGAGGTTCGTGTACCGTTCTTAGATAAAGATTTGGTGAATTTGGCTGCTCGCTTACCTGGACAATACAAACAACGCGGCACTATTGGGAAATGGGTTTTAAAAAAAGCAATGGAGTCATATTTACCTAAAGAGGTTATATATAGACCAAAAGCGGGTTTTGGTGCACCATTACGCCGTTGGATGCGCTTCGAGCTTCGCGAATTCTTAAATGACCTGCTGTCAGAAGATAGTATTAAAAAAAGAGGATTGTTTGAACCCAAGGCAATTCAGCAACTTCTATCTGATAATGATTCTGGACTTCGTGAAGAGAGTTATGTTTTGTTTTCACTAATGTGTATCGAGATATGGTGCCGCCGCTACATAGATTAATGCTGCATTCTCATAAACAAGAATTGCCTACCCATTACATAAAATCTCTGATGGACTATATTTTAGATTGTAACCATTCATGGAATTTTAACGGCAAATTATTCGAATTGACCTTGATCGGGCTTTATCACAAGCCTCACACCCCTGAGCTGCCCGTATCCACTTCATTTTGCGAATTCAAATAAATATCATAACGGGCATCACAACTATTTCTGCTTATACTCGCTAACCCAAACTTGGATCCAGCTTGATGCAATCTTCGATCAGGCCCTCGACCGCCGACAGGGAATTATCAAACATGGCTTGTTCATCAGAGTTTAGCGTAATTTCGATGATGCGCTCTACGCCGCTTGCACCAATCACGGTTGGCACACCAACATAACGGCCATTCACACCAAACTGCCCATCACAATAGGCGGCGCATGGCAGGACGCGTTTTTTGTCTTTCAGGTAAGATGCGGCCATATCCACGGCACTTTCAGCGGGCGCGTAATAGGCCGAGCCGGTGCCCAGCAATTTGACGATCTCGCCGCCGCCCATACGGGTGCGCTGCACTATGGCTTCAATTTTCTCGTCCGTGGTCCAGCCCATTTTGGCCAGATCAGGAATGGGAATTCCGGCCACTGTTGAATAACGGGTCAGTGGCACCATTGTATCGCCATGTCCACCCATGACAAAAGCGGTTACATCCTCGACCGACACGCCGAATTCTTCAGCCAGAAACCAACGAAACCGCGCCGAATCCAGCACCCCGGCCATGCCAACGACTTTATGGGTCTCAAGACCGGAAAATTCCCGCAATGCCCAGACCATGGCATCCAGTGGATTGGTAATACAGATGACAAACGCATCGGGGGCGTGTTTGGCAATTCCCTCTCCCACTGATTTCATCACTTTGAGGTTGATGCCCAGCAGGTCATCACGGCTCATGCCAGGTTTGCGCGCTACCCCGGCGGTAACAATGCAAACATCCGCACCGGCTATATCGGCATAGTCCTGCGCACCAGTAACGTGGCTATCACGGCCAAAAACGGTGCTGGCTTCGCACAGATCAAGCGCTTTACCTTGCGGCACCCCCTCAGCTATATCAAACAGGACCACATCGCCCAGTTCTTCACGGGCACAGATATGTGCAAGGGTGCCGCCGATCATTCCGGTGCCAATCAAGGCAATTTTTTTGCGAGCCATTTGTCTCTCCAGTAATGGGAATCATTTAATATTGCTCTAGCGCGCCTGCCTCTGCACGGCAATGCGACATAAGCGTTATGCGCATTATCCACGTAAAAAAAGCGGCACCGGTTTGCACCGAGGCCGCCTTTTTATGACTTGCGTGGAAACTTACTCTGCTGTGTCCTGCAACCATTTCAGCATGGTGCCCGCATCGGAAACTTCAAACGGATCAGAGCCGCAATTATCCGAAAACCCTTCTTCGGCAAACAGCACTTTAACTTCGCCATCTTCGGCATAAAGCGAATAGCGCCAGCTACGATAGCCAAAACCAAGATTGGATTTGTCCACTAACATACCCATTTTGCGGGTAAATTCGCCATTTCCATCGGGAAGCAGGAATACGTTTTCTGCGCCCAATTGCTTGCCCCATTGATACATTGAAAACGCATCATTGACGGAAAGGCAGATGACAGCATCAACGCCCTGCGCTTTGAAATCTTCAAAAGCCGCTTCATACCCCGGCAAATGCGTTGAAGAACACGTCGGTGTGAATGCGCCTGGTAGGCAAAAAAGAACGACCTTTTTGCCTTTGAACAGATCGTCAGTGCAGACGTCTTTCCACTCGAACGGATTATCACCGGGCAGGTCGTCATTACGAACACGGGTTTTGAAGGTTACGTCAGGCAATTGGTTATTGATCATTATAGTCTCCTCTGAATGATCGGATTGAAAGTATTTACGCTAAATTCGCCTTATTCATCCAGCGTGGATCGCAGCATCCAGGCGGTTTTTTCGTGAATTTCCATACGGCGGGTTAACAGATCGGCCGTTGGCTGATCATTGGCCTTCTCTACCACATCAAAAATGCTTCTGGCGCGCGCGGAAACAGCTTCATGATCCGCAGCAAGCGCGGCCACCATCTGCATTGCTTTTTCTCCGCCTTTAGCCTCCTGTAGTCCGGTAAGCGATCCAAACTCAGCGTATGAACCCGGTGCCGGCATACCCAATGCACGGATACGCTCGGCGATTTCATCCACGGCCAGTGCCAGTTCCATATATTCAGTCTCGAACATTAAATGCAGACTGTTGAACATTGGCCCTTTGACGTTCCAGTGAAAATTATGGGTTTTCAGATAAAGCGTATAGGTGTCCGCCAACAGGCCCGCCAAACCATTTGCAATGGCAGTGCGGTCGTTTTCACTCATCCCTATATTGATTGATTGACTCATTTTATTCCTCCATCTGGCCACACGATTGGCCTCTTTTACGGGTTGTTGAGGATAAAATAAGCATTGCTTTTAAGTTTGTGAAACGATATTTGTCAATTCCATTAAACGAAAATGACGATTAATGAGCCTCTCTTTACGTCAGTTGCGATATTTTACGGCCCTTTCCAAAACGCTGCATTTTGGCAAAGCGGCAGAGCAATGCTTTGTCACCCAATCCACCTTGTCGGCAGGCATAAAAGAGTTGGAGGAAAGCCTTGGGGTTCGCCTTGCAGAGCGCACCAAACGCCGTGTTGTGCTGACTCCTCTGGGCCAGGATGTTGCCATACGGGCGCAAAATATATTGCGTGATGCCAATGAGCTTATCGCCTTTACGGCCTCGTCTCGCAAACCGTTAAGCGGGACTTTGCGGCTAGGGGTAATCCCCACCATTGCGCCATATCTTTTGCCCCATGCCCTGCCAAAATTACGCCAGGAATTCCCTGATCTGGACCTTGTACTGGTAGAGGACCAAACGGAAAGGTTGCTACAAGCCCTGCGTGATGGCCGCGTGGATGTTGTTCTCATGGCCCTGCCCTGGCCCAGCCAGGAATTTACCAGCCTAACGCTTTTTACTGATTGTTTCATGCTGGCCTGCCCAAAAGGTCATCCGCTGGCAAAATTAAAAACTGCCTCTGCAACTGATTTTGCAGAAGAACCTCTCTTATTACTCGCCGACGGACATTGTTTGCGCGAGCATGCCTTGCGGGCTTGCGCCTTTAAGGGACACGCCGGACAGCAAGGGTTGGAGGGCGCTTCGTTATTAACCATTGCCCAGATGGTTGCAGGTGGCCTTGGCATTACCTTATTGCCACAAATGGCTGTCGATGCGGGACTGGCGCGCCTGAGTAATTTGGCGCTGGTCCCCTTGAAAGAAGGCAGTAGCGCCCGCGAAATTGGCCTTCTTTGGCGTAAAACTTCTGGTCGTGAGGAAGAATTTCAAAAACTGGGACAGTTTTTTACGCCTCATCAGCAATAATTTAATTGGCTTTTCTTTCCAGTCTGGCAATCAGGCTGGAGGTATCCCATCGTTTGCCACCCAAGGCCTGCACTTCGGCATAGAACTGGTCCACCAGAGCCGCAACCGGTAGACTGGCCCCATTATGTCGCGCTTCTTCCAGGGTTATACGCAAATCCTTTCGCATCCAGTCCACCGCAAAACCAAAATTAAACTCACCTTGCAGCATGGTTTTATAACGGTTTTCCATCTGCCAGCTTTGAGCGGCGCCCTTGGAGATGGCCTCAATCACCTTTTCACCATCCAGCCCGGCGCGCCGCGCAAAATGCAAGCCCTCGGCCAGACCCTGAACCACACCGGCAATACAAATCTGGTTGACCATTTTGGTTAATTGCCCGGCACCGGCTTCGCCCATCAAGGTGGTGGCTTTGGCATAACAAGCCATGACCGGCTCAACCTTTGCAAAATCATCCGCAGTGCCTCCACACATTATGGTCAACTGTCCAGCTTCCGCGCCGGCCTGCCCTCCAGATACCGGTGCATCAATAAAGCCAAGTTTGCGGATGCTGGCCTCTACACTTAGCTCTCTGGCCAGCGCTGCAGAAGCGGTGGTGTGATCAATAAAAACTGCCCCAGGTTGCATGGTCTCAAATGCGGGGGCGGCGATGGCGCGCACATCAGGGTCATCCCCGACACAGGCAAATACCAGGTCACAGCCCTGCACTGCGTCTGTAATCGTGTCAGCAGCTATGCCGCCATATTGTTTAGCCCAGCCTATTGCCTTTTCTTTTGTGCGATTCCAGACCCGCACATCATGGCCGTTCTGGCATAGATACCCAGCCATGGGATAGCCCATCACTCCCAGACCAATAAATGCACAATTAGCCATTTTCCTTGCCCTTCTCACTGACTTTGATAGCTTGCGCCCAATCGTAGGGGCAGGAGTGCAGTATGAAAACCTTTTTACGCTGGGGCGGTCGTGTAATCGCTGGCTTATTGGTGGTTATTCTCATTGGCGCAGGTGGATTATATTGGCGTTTACAGAGCGCCCTTCCTCGCGTTAAGGGTGAATTAACCTTAACAAACCTCACCTCTCAGGTGAAAATTGCCCGTGACTCCCTTGGAATCGCACATATCTTTGCCTCAAACAGCCATGATGCCTTTTTTGCACTTGGGGTTGCTCACGCCCAGGACCGGATGTTCCAGATGGATATGAGCCGACGCTTTGGTGCTGGCCGGTTATCTGAACTGGTTGGCAAGCGGGCAATAATAACCGATGCGCGAATGCGCACATTGGGGTTGCGCCGCGCCGCAGAAGGCTCGTGGAAACACCTCACAAATGATGAACAAGCCGCCATCACCGCTTATGCAGATGGGGTTAATTCGATCATCAGTGCCAAAAAATATGTCACCCCGGCAGAATATCTGTTTTTGAACGCCAAACCTGAACCCTGGGTGCCTGCCGATACCTTAACGGTATTTAAGGTGATGGCCTACAGCCTCTCTGGTGATGCCTTTGATGAACCTGGCCAAAAACGATTGCGAGAAATATTAGGCGAAGACCGCATGGCGCAATTCCTTCCGCTTTATCCAAAGGATGCCCCGGTCGCCTTGCGTGAAGAGGATATGACATCTGTTTATCCGGCCCCCTTAAAACCTGTGGAGACCAATGCCGGTGCACTGGGTCCAACCATGGGCGAAAAGATTAAAGGCTCCAATAACTGGGTGGTGGATGGAACCATGACTGACACCGACATGCCGCTTCTGGCCAATGACCCACATCTGGCCCTGACGACGCCCGGCACCTGGTATTATACGCGTCTGAATGCTCCGGGTATGATGGTGATTGGTGTCACCCTGCCTGGCACCCCGTTTGTCAGCCTTGGCCGTAATCGCAATATTGCCTGGGGATTCACGAATACCGGCCCGGACACTTCTGATCTGAAAGTGGTAGAAACTAAAAACCTCAACACCCACCGCATTAATGAGACCATCAAGGTCAAGGGCGAAGAAGATGTGCAGCTTAATATCGACTTTGCTCAAGGCGGCGTTGTGCTGGATCCAAAATGGTTTGACCTGGGCGATATGGCCGATGATGGACAAAGTGTGGTGTTATTAAGCACCCTGGATGATGACGATGATACCACCGCCTCCATTGGGCTGGCGAATATCCATGCCCGTAATTTTGAGGATTTGGATCGCGCTCTGACGCGCTTCAAAATGCCACAACAAAACATTGTGTATGCCGATATAAATGGAAATATTGGATTTATTGCACCTGCGCGTGTTCCAATCCGTGATGAAGTCGGCAACTGGGTTGGTGAAATCCCTTATGCCGCCCTGCCCCGCACCCTAAACCCCGGTCGGCATTATGTTGCTACCGCCAATAACAAAATCGTGCCGGATAGTTACCCCTATTTTATTACCAATAACTGGTATGGGTTTCACCGTATTAGACGTATTGTTGAAAATATTGAAGCCAATCCCAAACATAGTCTTGATAGCTTCAAAGCCATGCAGATGGATACGGTATCAGATTTGGCACGCCGGGCGTTACCTCTCATGATTTCCGCCAAACCGGAAACTAAAGCCGGACAGGAAATCCGCGATATGATTTCCACCTGGGATGGCAATCTAACCCCTGGCAGACCAGAAGGTCTGATATATTCTGGCTGGATGCGCGCATTTTCCAAACGGATCTATGCCGATGATCTTGGTGATGATTTTGAACGCTACTGGACTCCACGCCGTGGTTTTATGGAACGCATTATCAAGGGAGAATACGCCCCTTGGTGTGATGATTCCAGCACCACAGAATTTGAAACTTGTCAGCGTATAGCAGCAATCGCTTTTGATGATGCTGGAAAATCATTAAGCTCGGCTTATGGGAAAAACCCTAAAAAATGGCATTGGGGCGAGGCGCATGAGGCGGTTTTTGCCCACCCTCTCTTTGGCGGTGTGCCGGTCTTGAAGAATATTTTTTCTGTCCGTGTGCCTGTTGGCGGCGATGGCTCCACCCCGAATGTGGCGCATTACTCATACCGTGCCGGTAATTTTGATGCGCCATGGGGACCAAGTATGCGCGCCATATACGATCTGTCTGACATGAATGCCTCATTATATATGTCAGCACCGGGCCAGTCAGGGCAAGTGTTGTCCAAATATTACAAAGACATGGCGCAAAAGTGGGCCAATGGGGAATATATTCAGATCAGGGATGACTGGACGCCGGAATCGCCACCACCCGAAACGCATATTCTGACGTTAATTCCAAAATAGACGCTCATTTACACCTGAAATTAACCGCTATGGTGTTTTCTTGCCAAAAGAATTTGGTGGGAAAGCTATGTCTGACGATCGTCCAATCGTAATTAAAAAAGTGATTAAGGTTTCAGGTGGTGGCCATCATGGTGGTGCCTGGAAAGTGGCCTATGCCGATTTTGTAACTGCAATGATGGCGTTTTTCTTGTTGATGTGGTTGATCAATACCACCACACCAGAACAAAAACGCGGCGTAGCTGATTATTTTGCCCCGGCCAGCATCAGTGAATCACGATCAGGCGCTGGCGGTATTTTAGGTGGCACGGCGCTTGGTGAAGATGGTGCCCGTAATAGCGGCACCACGGCCTTGGTAAGCAAGTTGTCACCAAAAGCACCCAAAACGCCAGACAGTAAAAAATCGAAATCCGGTGAAGACAAAGGCGCAGGCACTGATGTATCCGAAAGTGCCATTCAACAGGCCATGGCCCGGCGCGAGGAAATGGCATTTAAGTCCGCCGCCGAATCCCTTCGCCAAGCCATGCAAGATATGCCGGAACTGGCAGAATTATCCAAAAACCTGATAATAGACGAAACCCCTGAAGGCCTGCGCATCCAAATCATTGATCAGGAAGGGCGTTCGATGTTTGAACCGGGCTCTGCCAATTTGCGCCCCCATACCATTGTGCTGCTGCGCTCTGTCGCCAAAATCATCAACCGCCTGCCGAACCGCATCAGCATTTACGGTCACACCGATGCCTCCCCTTCGGCGGCGACCGGCTATTCAAATTGGGATTTATCCTTTAACCGGGCCAATGCAGCGCGCCAGTTATTACAGGAAAACTATGTTCGTGAGGACCGCTTCTATCAGGTCACTGGTAAAGCTGGATCGGAGCCATTATTTCCCGACGATCCTTTTATGCCAGGCAACCGGCGCATCTCTATTGTATTGCTGCGTGAAGCACCGCCCTTGCCCGCCAACTATAAATTGTAGGCGATTTGTATCATCCTTAACCAGTGACTTTACACCCTGTGGTTTGTGCGCAAAGCATTTTGGTAGCGGCATTTATATTACCACCATTTCTGGCAATAACGCCGGTTATTTCTGCGCGCTGATGCTGGCTGATCCACACCCCTGAGATTTCAATATCTACGACGCGCGGCTCGTTGTTAATGGTGATGATCCGCCATTTAATTTCACGGGGTTTGTTTTTAACTGCACCGCCAGCAATGGTTGTATAAACAATGCTGTCTCCTGGCTTTCGTTCTTTGGTCTCATGAATTTGGATAACTTCATGACCGAAATCATCTAATTCTGAACGATAGACCCCAAGCGCGTAGTCTTGAAACGCTCTGGTAAATAGCGTTACCTGCGCTGGTGATGCCTTGGCCGCGTAAGGCCCCAGCACAAATCGCGCAATAACATTAACATCGGCAATTTGCAGAATTTCATTTTCAAATTCTTTTATGCGTTTATTCTCATCCATGGAAGGGTCTGCCAGGACATCCAGCACACGGTTAACTTTCTCCTGCACAAAGTGCATCGCCTCCTCGGAAGCGATCAAAGGTTTTGCCAACAAGGTGGAGACAGAAAATATTATAAGAAACATCAGGCGCATGAACACATCCATTAAAACTTATTATTGTACGGTGCCAACATTGAAATCAGGCAGGTCCTCCAGATTATCTTTACCATTGGTTATGGCGCTTGCACGGGTCTGCCAATAGAGGTCTCGCACACTGGTATATTCATCAAAAGCGCTCTCTCTCATTTTATTTACAGACTGCAATGACCGGCTGCGCTTATCCGTAAATTTAAGAACGCGTTTGGTCGTTGTGAATGTATTTTTGTCATCAAAGCGCGTGTAAGTCAGGGGTGCAAAAAAATGATCAGGAAACCGTCCAATAGTAGCACGAAGACTGCTTGGTCCCAGAATTGGCAATACAAGATACGGCCCCGGACCAATCCCTGTAACCGCCATGGTCTGTCCAAAATCTTCCTTATGCCGCTCCATCCCTTCTGCTTTTGCGACATCAAACAACCCGCCAATGCCAACGGTTGAATTAAGGGCAAAACGCGAAAGCGTATTACCGGCCCGTGCCCATTCTCCCTGCAAAATATCATTGGCCAGCACCACAGGGCTACGTAAATTTTGGAAAAAATTACGAAGACCATTGCGCGCGGGTTTTGGGGTAATGGCCATGTATGTCTTGCTGACAGGTATCAAAATAGTCTTGTCCAGATTGGTGTTGAGATCAAACATGGCGCGGTTAAAAGGCTCCAATGGGTCCCCATGCGTCTGACTATTCTGACTGGCACAACCGCCAACCCAGAGAAAAAAGAACAGGACGAGGAAGCGAAATAAGCGCCATACCATTGGTGTCTTCCTCATTACTGATCATGTTCATAAGCACTGTAACATGAACGACCGCTGAACACGAACTCAAGCGGATCACTCCAACAGATTAAAATCTGGAAGGTCATCCATATCAATGGCCCCATCGGTAATGGCATCTTTTCGTATCTGCTCGTAATAACTGCGGATGCTGACATATTCATCCAACGTATTTTTCCGTATGAGCTTCATATCTTGCAAGGTTTCAACGCGCCGATCCATGGTGTTTAGGGCCAGTCGAACCCGTCCGAATGTCTGTTTACCCTTGAAGCGGGTAAAACTAAGCGGAGAAAGAGTTAGCTCGGTAGCCAATCCGGTCAGATCGCGCATATTGCTGGGACCAAAAAGCGGCAGCACAAGATATGGCCCCGCCGATATGCCTTTGGTGGCCAGGGTCTGACCCAAATCTTCATAGTGTTTTTCGATACCAGCTCCCTTGGCAACATCAACTACACCGCCAAGTCCTACGGTCGAATTTATGGCAAAACGCGCTGTGGTTTTGGCAGCTCGCTTCCATTTACCCTGCAATATATCATTGGCCAGAACCACAGGGCTTTGCAGATTATCCAGAAAATTGCGCACCCCCTTACGGACAGGTCTTGGGGTAATCGTTTGATAGGTCTTGGCAACAGGTTTTAGCACCGCCTTATCAGCCACCGTGTTAAAAGCAAAAACTGCACGGTTCATTGGCTCCAGCGGATCGCCTTCACTATGCCGCCATGGCAAATGCGCACAAGAGCTTACAAAAAACCCTATGCTCAACACCAGTGTTGATCTGCCAAATCGATCCAAAATATGTCCCCACTACTTTGACACATGATGATTACACGTGATCAGATAGCGGGGAAACCGTTTTCAACGCCACGGTGCAATCCAGGGCTTTGGCACACTTAATGTCCAGCCTTGATAATATCGGCGATTTTTTCGGCAATCATGATGGTCGGGGCATTGGTGTTCCCCCCGACCAGACGCGGCATGACTGAGGCATCAACGACGCGCAGATTCTTCGCGCCATAAACCCGGCAATGCGGATCCACCACCGCCATTTCATCTTTGGCTGGCCCCATTTTACAGGTACCGATGGGGTGAAACAGGGTTTCGGTCTTTTCACGCACGAAGGCCTCCCAGTCTGCATCATTTTGCGGCAAGTTTTCCGGGGCCTGTAACGCCTTGCGTTCATCATCAAATGCCGGCGCTTGCAGAATATCCAGTGCCATTTTTGCGCCATTAATCTGGGTTTGCAGATCATGACCACGGGTCAGGTATTGGGGGTCAATCACCGGATGGTCTTCGGGGTCGCTGCTGGCCAGACGGATGGTGCCACGCGAATCCGGGTAAAGCACATAACTGTGCAAAGTGATGCCGTGAATTTTGCTGCGCGGCTCACCTCTGGCCGCCACGATGGCAGGCACGAAATGAAACTGTATATCTGGCTCATCCTCGCCTTTCGTGCTGGCAAAGCCGCCGGTTTCTGCCGCATTGGAGGTCAACATACCCTTTTTGGTAAAAATATAACGCACCGCCTCGGTAATCTGCTTGGGCAGTGCGCGCAGGCTATAGGCATAGGATCGCGCGGTCTTGCCAGTAAAGGCAACACCGGTATCCAAATGATCCTGCAAGTTCTCGCCCACACCTGGCCGATCCACGGCAACGCTTATGCCCATTTCGCGCAAATGTTCTGCCGGTCCGATGCCCGAAAGCATGAGGATTTGCGGCGAGTTTACCGCCCCGCCGGTGACGATGACTTCACGGCGGGCGATGAGGTCTTTTTCTTCACCATTTTGTTTGATCCGAACCCCAATGGCCCGTGTCCCATCCATCAATACTTTCGTGGCCAGGGTTTCGACCATGATGGTCAAATTAGCTCGTGCCTGCACCTCGGCGTTTAGATAGCCTGCGGCGGCAGAGCACCGCCGCCCATTACGTTGCGTGACCTGATATGGACCGACACCCAGACGGTTTTGGCCATTAAAATCATCATTCTTGGGCAGGCCCCGCTCCATGCCTGCACGCACGAAGGCTTCGCTTAAAGGGTTAATGTAACGAAGGTCCGATACGCATAATGGCCCGCCAGCGCCGTGAAACTGGTCCTGTATGCTTTGCTGATCCTCTGATTTTCGAAAATATGGCAAAACATCGCTCCAGCCAAACCCTTGCGCGCCCAGGGCCTGCCAGGCCTCATAATCCACCTGGCCTCCGCGTATGTAGACCATGGCATTGATTGATGAAGAACCGCCCAGGGTCTTGCCCCGTGGCCAGTAAAGTTCACGATTATTCAACGCCGCCTGCGGCGCGGTTTCATAATGCCAGTTCAGATCATCCGAATAGATGGCATCAACGATCATGGCGGGGGTATGTATGGCGGCGCGATCATCGCGCGGCCCGGCTTCCAAAAGGCAAACACTCACATCCCGGTATTCGGTCAGGCGACTTGCCAGACATGCTCCTGCTGACCCAGCCCCGGTAATGATATAATCAAACCCGGTTATATTTTTACCCATAATTTCCCTCCGTTTTGGCGAGTATAAGTGAACAGCGTTCACCAACAAAGCAGAAAATGGCCTTAATTCATATGTTAGTTTGCCCGTGTGCGCACACGGGATAAGGCGTTTGCCCAGCCTTCTCGTTTATCATTGCGCTCCCTGGCGTCCATTATGGGGGAAAAGCTGGCCTCTACTTGCCAGTGTTGATCCACATCCATTAAATTTTCAAATATCCCGGCCCCGATTCCAGCCAGCATAGCCACGCCAAAGGCGGTGGTTTCAGTAATCCTGGGGCGTTGGACCGGCAAGTCCAGAATATCAGATAAAAACTGCATGAGCCAGTTGTTGGAACTCATGCCACCATCAACTTTCAAGGACTTTGGCGAAATACCATCAGCTTTCATGGCATCTATCATATCCGCACACTGATAGGCCACAGCCTCCAGGCCCGCACGGGCAATTTCCGCTTTGCCCGTGCCGCGTGTCAGGCCAATCAGGGCACCACGCGCCGCCGCATCCCACCAGGGGGCGCCAAGACCGGCAAAGGCGGGCACCAGATAAACTCCGCCGGTATCTTTAATAGAACGGGCTAAAACTTCGCTCTCACTGGCTTCGCTGATAATGCCGGGGCCATCGCGCAGCCATTGCAATGTTGAACCCGCAGACAATATGGAGCCTTCCAACGCGTAGGAGCGCACACCCTCCAATTCCCAGGCAATGGTGCTAAGCAGCCGGTGCTTGGAACGCACCATCTGGTTGCCGGTATTGGCCAGCATAAAGGCCCCGGTGCCAAAAGTGATTTTACTCTCCCCAGGCCGGTAACAGGCTTGTCCAATGGCAGCGGCCTGTTGATCCCCGGCCATGGCCGTAATCGGTAACCCCGCCCCCGGCAAACCAGAAGCAATCAAGGCAAACTTACCTGCATTGGGACATACCGCCGGGAGCAATGCCACCGGAACCTGAAACAGGTCCAGCAATTCCTCATCCCAGTCACCTCCTCGAATATCAAAAAGGCTGGTGCGCGAAGCATTGGTGGAATCGCTAAGGTGCACACCACCGGAAAGTCGCCAGAGCAAAAAGCTCTCCACCGTTCCAAACGCCAACTCCCCGGCTTCGGCGCGGGCGCGTGCCCCCGGTATTTCGTCCAAAATCCAGGCGATTTTACTGGCCGAGAAATACGGGTCGAGCAACAAGCCGGTGCGCTCGCTCACCAGAGGCTCATATCCCTGCCCGGCCAAACCTGCGCAAACGTCAGCTGTGCGCCGGTCCTGCCAGACGATTGCATTATAAATCGGCAAACCTGTTACCCTGTCCCAGATGATACTGGTTTCACGCTGGTTGGTAATGCCACAGGTCAGCACTTCCCAACCACTCTCGCGGGCATGCTCCAGGGCTTCACTAATAACCGCGCAAGTGCTGTCCCATATTTCTTCGGGGTCATGCTCTACCCAGCCTGGATGGGGATAGATTTGCGCAAATTCGCGCTGGGCAAGGGCAATAATTTCGCCTTGTAAACTGAAAACGATGGCACGACTTGATGTGGTGCCCTGATCAATGGCTAATATGGCATGTTTGTCGGCCAGAATTTCACTCCCTTTATGGTCTTAATGATAAATCCTAGCAGAGATGAGGCTGACAGGAACCAAAAAATCAGCCAATGATAAGCGATGAGTGATATAACTGACCTTCTGATTATTGGCGGCGGCATAAATGGTGCCGGCATTGCCCGTGATGCTGCCGGGCGCGGCCTCTCGGTTGTGTTATGCGAACAGGGCGATTTGGCCGGAGCCACATCATCGGCCAGCACCAAAATGGTGCATGGTGGTTTGCGTTATCTTGAATATTATGAATTTGGACTGGTCCGCGAAGCCCTGGCCGAGCGTGAACGGCTTTTGCACATTTCGCCCAATTTGGTCACACCCTTGCGCCTGATCCTGCCCCATGATGCCAAAACGCGCCCGGCCTGGATGATCCGTAGCGCATTGTGGCTCTATGACCATTTGGGCGGTGGCTCATCCCTGCCCCGTTCGGGCTCAACGCACCTCGAAAGTTGTGATGAGGCCAAAACACTGCGCCACCAGCAGGGCAAAGCATTTCTGTATTCAGACGCCCGCACCGATGATGCCCGCATGGTGGTGGTAAATGCGCTGGATGCAAAAGAGCGAGGCGCGAAAATCCACCCTCATACCAAAGTAATATCCTGCAAACGGCAGGGTCAGCACTGGCTGGTGAAGGCAAAAAGCAAAAAGGGTGATGAAAAGTCCTGGAAGGCGCGCGCCCTGGTCAATGCTGCCGGGCCATGGGTGGACGTTATAGATGATTGCACCGGCGCCAGTGCTGTTAAAGGCATGCGTCTGGTCAAGGGTAGCCATATTGTATTGCCAAAGTTGTTTGATGGACCACGCGGGTTTTTATTTCAAAACCATGACCGGCGGGTTTTATTTGCCTTGCCCTGGCAGGGTGAATTCACCCTTTTTGGCACGACCGATACACCGTTTCATGGTAACCCCTATGAAGCAAAACTGGATGACCATGAACAGGATTATCTGCTTGAGGCGCTCAATCATTTTTTTGCAAGCCAAACCACTTCTGATGACATTGTCTGGTCCTATGCCGGGGTGCGCGCCCTCTTTGGCGATCTGGAACTGGATGCCTCCAAGCTCTCGCGGGAATATCATCTGGCCTTAACGGATACGCTTGAAGGTGCGCCGGTGCTGACTGTTCTAGGTGGTAAAATCACAACCTTTCGGGCCTTGGCTGAAAAAGCCGTCAACAAAATTGCGCCGCGTCTTGGAAATTCAGCACCGCAATGGACAGGCACAACGATATTGCCTGGCGGCGATCTGCCCAATCGGTCATTGGCTCAATTCGAACAGGAAATGGCGAAAAAATACCCATTCTTGCCAGAGAAGATGCGAAACAGGTTATGCTGCGCCTATGGCACACGTTTGAGCCGTATTATCGGCAATGCCAAAGCCTTAACCAATCTTGGCAGGCATTTTGGTGGCGGGCTGTATGAGGCCGAACTCAATTATCTCAAAACGTATGAATGGGCCAGCAGTGCCGAAGATGTGCTTTGGCGACGCACCAAGCTGGGCCTGTTCCTGAGCAATGCAGAACAGGTTGAACTGACTAAAAAGTTTAATACATAAATTTAGTGCGGCTTATCACCTGGCGCTGGTCCAGGGTCTTTATGCTCCAGCGGTTTGGCACCATTATTGAGGCCGCTGCCAGCGCGATTACAGGCCTCATTATTGGCATCGCCACAATTTATCGCGGCACCAATATCCGTTTTAGGGACATTGCGACCAAGTATGCCTTTGTATTGACCACCAGCCCCCGGTTGAGAAGTCATACCTTTTGGGTCCGGTGTTGCCGTCATACATTTGCCCAGTGCCGGGTTCCAATTGCAATCGTCGGCAGGGCCGGAACTGGCGCTATCGGGTGCGGCCTGTCCCGAAGGAGACCCTCGCCCTCTCGATTCGCTATGGGTTTCAGAGTCTTTGTCGCCAAATTCATCATAAGTTACAATATGGTCAGTTCTGGTTCCATCCTGATGGTAAACCGTCGCGCTATGGCCCGATGTTCCATCATCATTAAAAATCATCGTTTCCTCGACGCGTTCACCCTGCTCATTTTGACCCTGCCTACGCCTGACCGCTGAGCCATCTCTAAAACTCGTTGTCCAGCTTGATCTGACAGAGAGCCTGCCAGTATCATAGGAACCCACTCTAAACGAGCTTACGCTCCGTGGGTCTTCAATCTGATCCCTTGGATCGCTTGGGCCTGCACTGGCCCGCCCCGTCTCATTGTTATTACCACCATCAAAACAATTCTGTGGATTTGGCCCCATAATGCAATCACGAATGGACCCGCCAGAGGCTTCGGGCGATGCTTTCCCGGCATTCAGATTATCACGCAAGCAGTTGGCCCGATCGGCGCTCTGGCTGCAATCCTGCCGCTCTCCTGTCTCGCGCCCCATGGCCTGCGCCGCTGGTGAGCCAAGATCACGAAGGCGTTGCAGCTCTTTAACCTGTTTCATGCGCCCGCTGGCTTCACCGATTTTTTTTGCCCGCACGGCAGACTGGCTTAATACCGGTGCGGAAAGGACAACGCCCGCACTTTTGGTATTCAGTTTTTTGTCCTGATTTTGCGTTATACCCCGATTGCATCTTGCGATCTGCTCTTGATTAAAAGGATAGCCTTTGACGGGAGCCGCTGCACTTGGTTGTTTGCGCAAGCGAAAGGAGCTGACTGGGCCAACCTGAAGCGCCAGTTTTTGACAGGCATTTACGCCAAAGCCGGCATATTTGACATTGGTGCTGCACACACGGCCCTTGCAGACCCAGTTAATGCCAGAGGATTTAACCGTGCCCTGAATTTTGGATGGGCGTTGCGTCACCACTTCAAACTCAAACGGATAAAGTGTGTTTTTGGTTATATGTAAATTATTTAGCGCAGAAGGTGCCGTCTTTATCGTACGGCTCTGCGCCAGGGCGTGAAGTGGAACTAAAAGCAGGGTAAGCAAAGCCAACCCGGCCAAAATCATCTTTTGCGAATGATTGATTTGCATTAGCGAACCTGTTTTCACAATACACCTCTTAGCTGTAATTTGCGCAATCATAGTGCTTTTCAGAGGTATTAGCAATTGCAGGTAACCCGTTATGTTCTAAAACATATTCAGCTCTAACCGGGCAATATCTGACATGCGCGAGGGGTCCCAGGGCGGATCAAAAGTCAAATTAACCTTCACATCGCGCACACCTTCAACCGAACGCGCTGCATTTTCCACCCAAATCGGCATTTCCCCGGCCACCGGGCAACCAGGTGCTGTCAGGGTCATATCCACCTCGACATCGCGATCATCAGAAACGTCGACCTTATAGATCAGACCAAGTTCATAAATATCCACAGGTATTTCCGGGTCAAACACACTCTTGAAAGCGGCAATCAGTTCGTCGGTCAGACGATCCAGCTCTTCTTGAGGCAAGGCGTTTTCTTTTGCCGTGTCGGGAGTTTCAGCCGGTGTTGATAAATCAATTGTATCACGGACTTTCTTGTCCACTTCGCTCTCCATCATGATAAAAACTTTCTGGCCTTTTCAAAGGCCTCCAAAAACCGGTTCACATCTTCCACCGTATTATAGGCGGCAAAGCTCGCCCGGCAGGTGGACGTGGCGGAAAAGCGTTGCATCAGGGGCTCTGCGCAATGATTACCGGCCCGCACCGCCACGCCGTAACGGTCCATTAATTGCGCCAAATCATGGGCGTGCATACCTTGCACATCAAAGGAAACCACACCGCCTTTAGCAGGCGTATCGCCAATAATGCGAACATCATTGTATTTTTTCAAAGCCTGGGTGAGCTGGCGCATCAGATTGTATTCGTGCTCGGCCACGGCCTGGCGATCAAGTGCCATGACCCACTCAAGGGCAATGCCCAGGCCAATGGCCTGCACAATGGGCGGTGTTCCCGCTTCAAAGCGATAAGGCGGCAAGCCATACAGCACTTTATCCTTGCTGACGGATTCAATCATTTCGCCGCCGCCCTGATAGGGGCGCAAGGCATTTAGCCGCTTTGCTTTTCCATAAAGGGCACCAATGCCGGTTGGCCCATAGAGCTTGTGCCCGGTTATGGCGTAAAAATCTACGTCCAGCTCTTGAACATCCACGATGCCATGCACGGCAGCTTGCGAGCCATCCAGCAGAATTGGCACATTATGAGCGTGAGCTATTTTCACCAATTCTTTGGCATCAGTCATCACTCCGGTTACATTAGACATATGTGAAAGTGTAACAAAGCGGGTTTTGGCACTAAAGGCTTGCGTATAGCTTTGCATATCCAATAGCCCGTCGTCCTGAACCCCGACCCATTTCAGCACCACACCCTTGCGTTCGCGCAAAAAGTGCCAGGGCACAATATTAGAGTGATGCTCCATCTCGGAGAGAATGATTTCATCGCCTTCGCGCAAATCTGCACCGATGCTGGAAGCCACCAGATTGATGGCTTCGGTGGCCCCGGAGGTGAAGATGATTTCCTCGTAACTTTTTGTGTTCAAAAAACCGGCCACCGTTTGGCGCGCGCCTTCAAAGGCTTCGGTGCATTCATTCGCCATGGTATGCAGACCGCGATGCACATTGGCATATGAGGTGCGCATTTGATCGGCCAGACCATTAATGACACAAGCTGGTTTTTGCGCCGATGCGGCGCTGTCCAGATAGGTCAGGGCAAAGCCGTTGACCTCACGCGACAGAATTGGGAATTCTGCGCGCACAGCATAAGGGTCAAAGCTGGCCGGGGCTTGCAAAAAAGATGCGCTCATAACGCCGCCTCCAGCCAGTCAGTAATCGGCATAAGCATCATGGTATGCAGCGCTTCATCATCAAGTTCATCAAAGGCTGTACCCAAAAAAGCACGAAGCAGCAGGGTTTTGGCCTGGGCTTCATCAAGGCCGCGCTGGCGCATATAAAAGAGCGCATTTTCATCCAGTGCACCAGCGGTATTACCATGAGCACAGGCCACATCATCAGCGTAAATTTCAAGTTCAGGCTTGGCAAAAACACTGGCACCTGTATTCAGAAGTAGCGCATCATGGGCCATTTCTGCATCGGTATGCTGGCCTGCGCGCCCTACATAAAACTTACCCTGAAAAACCCCGCGAGCGTGATCTTTAACAACGCCGCGTACCAATTGGCGCGTGATGCAATGTTCAACCCCGTGGGTGACATGAAAGGTTTGGTCACAATGACGCTCTTCGTCCAAAAGATACGCGCCATTAAGGCAGGATTTGGCTTCTTCACCTGCATAGGAAATGTGTGTTTCAAGGCGTGAAAGACGCGCACCAAAGGCAATGGCAAACTGGTTCAGTTTTGCTTTTTCTTGCATTTTTATCAGTGCGGTAACGACCTGCACGGCCGCTGCGCCGCCATTTTGATGGACCAGACGGGTCAGACTGGCCGCCTCACCAACATCATAGGCAAGCGCCGTATTAGAAAAATTATCTTCTGTCCTGTGATCTTCAATAACCGTGGCAAAATGACCAGCTTTCAGTAAAATCTCCAGACTAGCCGCCCCCCGCCCCACAAAACGCAAGCAAAGAGAGGTGTTCAGGGATCTACCAATATTCAGGCAATAATGATCATGCGTGGATGCACTGGCAAGCCGTGCCATTGGCAAAGCCTTATCATAGTTGGTATTGCCTTCGCGCGAGATGCTGGCCCCATCAGGAAGATCAGGGTTGCCGTGCAGCTCACCATCGATAAATTCCAGAACCACGGCCCCGGCCGGCACCGCCAAAGGCGCTAGTTGCGCCTTGCAATCCGGCACCTTTTTCGCCAGCGCGGCGCGCACATCAGTCCACTTCCAGGCTTCCATGCGCCGGTGTGGCAATGTCTCAGACTGTGGCAATATTTGGCTCATGCTCACGCGGCAGCTCCCAGGTAAGAATCATAACCTTCGGCTTCCAGTTTCATGGCCAGTTCAGGCCCGCCACTGTCCACAATTTTGCCGCCAACCATCACGTGCACAACATCGGGTTTTATATATTCCAACAGGCGCTGATAATGGGTGATCACCAAAATGGAGCGACTGGCCGATCGTAACGTATTCACACCATCGGACACAATTTTCAGGGCATCTATATCCAGCCCGGAATCGGTTTCATCCAAAATGGCAAACCTCGGCTCCAGCATGGCCATTTGCAAAATTTCCATGCGTTTTTTTTCGCCGCCGGAAAAACCCACATTCAATGGCCGCTTCAGCATTTCCGGCTTTACCTTCAACAGCGCCGCTTTTTCACGTGCCAGTTTTAGAAAATCCGGGGCGGACAGCTCATCTTCACCGCGCCTTTTGTGCTGGGCATTCAAGGCGGCGCGCAAAAAGGTCATGGCCGGCACGCCCGGTATTTCAACCGGATACTGAAAGGAGAGGAAAATACCAAGCGCGGCGCGCTCTTCAGGCTCTAGCGCCAGCAAATCTTCGCCTTCAAATGTAGCGCTGCCGCTTTTAATTTCATAGCCCTCGCGCCCGGTCAGCACATTGGCGAGTGTGGACTTGCCCGTGCCGTTTGGCCCCATAATGGCATGCACTTCCCCGGCTGGAATATTCAGCGATAAGTCATTGAGAATGTTACCCTCAACACCCTCAACACCAACAGTTAAGCCTTTAATTTCAATCATAAATCTTCACCAATTCCGCGTCATACCGGCGAAAGCCGGTATCCAGTAAAATGTTTAATTCTGCTCTCGCTGCACATGATCACACCGCTGACTGGACCCCGATTTTCATCGGGGTGACAAGCTTGTTGATATTTACAGCTTCAATCATTATTCCTCACCATCAAAATAGTCCGCAGTGCCTTTGCCCTGCCAGCCCAGATGGCGAAACTTGGCTTCCCAGGGGGCACCATTTTCAGGGATACCAGCCGAAGCCACAAACTTTTTTGAATCCGGATATACCACAACCATGGTGTCCGAGAGGGTGGAAAATGCCAGATATTTAAGATCGCCATCACCGGTATTGATCAATTGGTGCGCCACCTCGGCGCCCCCCGGTGGAGCACCCAACACGTCCCCGGCCTTGACTGGGTATGTTTCTTCACCAAAGCGGTAATCTGCTGTGCCTTCAATGATAAACATCATTTCATCATCATTCAGGTGCGCATGATGCGGGAATGCCCGCTTGCCTGGCGGCACAATGGTTAGCATACAGCCGAGGTTTTTAGCCCCCAATAATGGACCGATACGCCCCAGTTTGGCAGCAAATTTCCCGTCATTGCCAAAGTCCATCATTTCGACATCATCAATGTTGAGGACTGGCTTTTTGGTTGCTTCAGTCATAGCTTCCCCTCCTTCATCATCCCACACTCCCTTCCAGACTGACTTTCACCAGTGCTTGTGCCTCGACAGCAAACTCCATAGGCAGTTTTTGCAACACATCGCGGGCAAAGCCATTGACCAAAAGCGCGGTGGCTTCTTCAGCATCCAGCCCGCGCTGACGGCAATAAAAAAGCTGTTCTTCCGATAGTTTAGTCGTTGTTGCCTCGTGCTCTAACTGTGCATCCGGGGTTTTCACCTCAATATAGGGCACGGTATGGGCACCACATTCATTGCCAACCAGCAGGCTGTCGCACTGAGTGAAATTACGCGCCCCATTGGCCTTTTGGTGCACACTGACCAGACCACGATAGGTATTGTTGGAGCGCCCGGCAGAAATCCCCTTGGAGATAATGCGCGAGCGGGTATTTTGGCCCAGATGGATCATCTTGGTGCCGGTATCGGCCTGTTGCGCGCCATTGGTGATGGCCACCGAATAAAACTCTCCCTGGCTTTCATCGCCGCGCAAAATGCACGATGGGTATTTCCAGGTGATGGATGAGCCGGTTTCCACTTGCGTCCAGGACACACGGGCGCGTTCCTCGCGACAATCGGCGCGCTTGGTGACAAAATTATATACCCCGCCCTGCCCGTCTTCATCACCGGGCCACCAGTTTTGCACGGTTGAGTATTTGATCTCGGCATCTTTTAAGATGACCAGTTCTACCACGGCGGCGTGAAGCTGATTTTCCTCGCGCATCGGGGCGGTGCAGCCCTCAAGGTAGGAGACATAGGCCCCTTCTTCAGCAATGATCAGTGTGCGTTCAAATTGCCCGGTGCTTTGCGCATTCATGCGAAAATAGGTGGATAGCTCCATCGGGCAACGCACACCTTTGGGGATATAGACAAAGGTGCCATCAGAAAACACGGCGGTGTTCAGTGTGGCAAAGAAATTATCAGACGGCGGCACCACACTACCCAGATATTTGCGAACCAGATCCGGATGATCGTGCACGGCCTCGGAGAAAGAGCAGAATATCACGCCCGATTTGGCCAGCTCATCGCGAAACGTGGTGGCCACAGACACAGAGTCAAACACCGCATCCACCGCGACCTTGGGCGCACCTTCTACTCCCAACAGCACTTCCTGTTCACGTATAGGTATGCCCAGTTTCTCATAGGTTGCCAAAATGTCCGGGTCGATTTCATCCAGACTTTTGGGACCATCGCCTTCTTTTTTTGGGGCGGCAAAATAATACATATCCTGATAGTCGATTTTGGGATAATTGACCATTGCCCATGTCGGCTCTTCCATGGTTAGCCAGCGCCGATAGGCGGCCAATCGCCACCGCAAAAGCCATTCGGGTTCATCCTTTTGAGCCGAAATATAACGCACTATATCTTCATTCAGGCCTTTGGGTGCAAAGTCCTGTTCAATATCAGTAACGAAGCCGTATTTATACTTGTCCGCCTCAAGGCTGCGTGCGGCCTCAACGGTGCTTTGATCAATGTTTTCCTTGACGTTGGTCATATCGTTTCTTTTACGCTTCTTGTTTCTGGTCTAGTTGTTGGCCGGTCTGTGCGAAAGCACTGCCCCAGGCTTTGGCAAAGGCATCGATTTCATCATGTGTGGTGGACGAGCCTAATGAGATACGAATAGCGCATCCAAGTAATTTTTCAGGTAAGTGCATGGCGGTTAAAATGCTAGTGGATTTTACCTTGCCCGATGCACAAGCCGATCCCGCTGATATAGCAAAACCGGCCAAATCCATCACCATTACCTGTGTATCGGATGCAAAACCCGGTGTCGCGATGCAGAGCGTATTGGAAACACGCGGCGCATTAGCACCCACAACAACGGCATCCGGGGCATGGTCTAACATGCTTTTTTGTAAATGATCGCGCTGGGCTTCTATCCGGTTATGCGCCACTAAATCCGATAATGCGGCTTTTGCTGCAGCAGCAAAGCCAACAATCCCGGCCACATTTTCTGTGCCGCCTCGATGCCCTTTTTCCTGGCCGCCACCATAATGACGCGGGCTGATTTTGGCATCACAAGCCAGCGCCAGCGCGCCAACCCCCATGGGGCCACCTATTTTGTGCGCTGAAACCGCAAGGCTGTCCACACCTAACGCGGCAAGGCTGATCGGTATTTTGCCAAACCCCTGCACCGCATCCACATGGATAAAGCCGTCAGCTTCGTGCATAAGACTTGCCGCCTCGGCCACGGGCTGAATAACCCCGGTTTCATTATTGACCGCCATCAGCGCCAGTAATGGGCGCATATCTGAATCCGCATCCTGCAAGCTGCTTTGCAATGCCTCCAGGTCAATCACACCGTCTTTGGTTACCGGAATAATGCGTATGGGCAGAGCAGCATTGGCCGCCGCATCGCGTATACAGGGGTGCTCGATCGCACTGATGAACAGCGCAGAACAACCATTGGCTTTTGCAAGGCCCAACAGACCAAGATTATTGGCTTCGGTGCCACCAGCGGTAAAAACCACATCCGAGCGTGCTGCGCCCACAGACCCGGCCAGCACTTCGCGCGCCTCTTCGACCATGGCACGGGCCTTGCGCCCTGCCCCATGAACCGAGGATGGATTACCCGGCGCATCATAAGCGCGCAGCATGGCCGTGCGTGCTACTTCGCGCAACGGCGCGGTGGCGTTATAATCGAGATATACTGCCATGATTATCCCATATCCTCCACCAGGCGCGCCCCGCCGGCCGTGCCCAGCACTTTGCGGTTCAATACATCGTCCAGCGTTACCGAACTTAAAAACAGATAGATATGGCGGCCCAACTCGTCCCACAAATCATGCGCCAGACACCGCCCGGTGCGCCCGGTGCAACCAATTTCAGAATTGCGATTACACGCGACCGTTTCGATCTGCTCATCAACCGCCATGATAATTTCAACAATATTGATTTCACTGGCCGGGCGCGACAGACGATAGCCGCCGCCTGGACCGCGCACCCCCTTGACGACGCCATGCCGTCTCAACTTGGCAAATAATTGTTCCAGATAGGAAATGGATATGTCCTGACGGTCTGCGATTTCGGCCAAAGTAACGGGGCCTTTTTCCTTGATCGAGGCCAGATCGGCCAGCGCCATCACCGCATAACGTCCTTTTGCACTTAACTTCATGGGTAAATCTCACTTCCTGCCTCGCCATTTGTGCCTGCCTTATGCTAGAAGCACCATTCTTGCGAATGATGACAGCATGGCTGGCCATTGGCTTGAAATTAATATGTGCAATAACCAACTAAATTAGTCAAGAATATGAATCACCAATAACGCTGAATGTTAAGACAGTCATCCCACAAAGGCTGTTATAACCCACCGTTATGAATGGTATTATACAACAGGAATGAACCAATATGCCTGAAGTCATTATCCCCGGCCCTGAAGGCCGCCTTGAAGGTCATTATGCTCCCGCCGAAGCGGAAGATGCACCTCTGGCTCTGATTCTGCACGCCCACCCTCAAGGTGGCGGCTCCATGAATACGCGGGTGGTGACGGGTCTTTATGACATTTTCAAGCGGCGCGGGTATGCAACTTTACGCTTTAATTTGCGTGGTGTTGGGCGTAGCGTTGGTGAATATGACCATGGTCAGGGTGAGTTACAGGACGCAGCCACCGTTTTGGACTGGTTGCAGGCACTGAACCCCAATGCGTCATTATGCTGGATTGCCGGCCACTCCTTTGGTTCATGGATAGGTATGCAGCTTTTGATGCGCCGCCCGGAAATTCGTGGCTTTATCTCGGTTTCGCCGCCGATGAATATGTATGACTTTGGCTTTCTGGCACCCTGCCCCACCTCCGGCCTGCTGGTTTACGGCTCGGCTGATCGCATCTGCCCGCCAGATGAGATTGAGCGGGTATCGGAAAAAATCCGTATCCAGAAAGGCGCGGTGCTGACCCACAAGGTAATTCCCGGTGCCGGACATTTGTTTGAAAACCACGCCGAAGAGCTGGAAGCCGAAGTTGAAACCTATCTCGACTATCGTCAAAACGGCACCGTGGACCCTTCCATGGAAGAATACATGCAAACTAAGAAGGCGCGGCGATAGCGCCACCGCATATTGCTACCTTTACGCCCGTGGTTTGTGGCCAACTGGTGGGCATGTCCAAAACCCGGCGAATCGCTAAATAGGCGAAGGCTTCCGCCTCCAGAGCATCACCGCGCCAGCCCTTCGCCTCGACAGGTAGTGTATTCAGGCCAGTGCGGCTTGCAATTTGCGCCGTTAACACAGGGTTATGCCGACCACCGCCACAGACCAGCAAAGATTTCGGGCGCTCCGGCACAAAGCGCAAGGCATCGGCTATGGATTGCGCACAAAAGGCGCTCAAGGTGGCTGCCCCATCCTCCAGGCTCATCTCCTGCACCGCGGTTTCATCAAAATCCCAGCGATCGACGGATTTAGGTGGACGCTGCCAGAAAAACTGACAATCCATTAGCGCCTGCACACGGGCTTCATCCACACTACCGACAGCAGCAATGTTCCCGTCCCGATCCATATCGCCAGCATCATGGCGCTGTATCCAGGCATCAAGCGGACCATTGCCAGGGCCGGTATCAAAGGCAAGGATTTGCCCGTTCTCACCCAGCCATGTCAGATTGCCAACCCCACCAAGGTTCAGGATCATCAGAGGTTTTGGCAAGTCAGCAGCCAACGCCTTATGATAGGCCGGTGCCAGCGGCGCCCCATGCCCTCCTGCGGCCATATCAAGGCTGCGAAAACCATAGACAACGGGGATACAAAAGGCATCTGCCAGCATTTGTGCATTACCGATCTGGCAGGTCTGACCATTTTTGCCATGCCTTGGCGGCTGGTGGATGAGCGTCTGCCCATGAAAACCAATCACATCAATGTCAGGTATTGTATATTCGCTTTGCTCCAGCACCATTTTGACCGCTCGTATGGCATAGTCAGTCAGCACATTTGCCGCTGGCTCAAAGCTGGCTGGGTCATTCCCCTTAAAGCGCCAGTGCAAAGCCTCATCAACTGCCTTTTGTATAAGGTTTTTATCCTCAGATTCAAAGGCGATTGCGGCAACCGGACCAAAGGCGGAAATCGTCTTTCCATCACTTTCGATCAGGGCCGCATCCATGCCATCCAGCGAGGTTCCACTCATCAAGCCAATGGCGCGCATGTGATTTCCTTCAATTAGCACTTTTCGTTAAAGCCCGTGACCTGCTATGAGGCGATATCAGCATATCCGGCAGAGAGCTTATGGACCAGTATAAATCAGAATTCGTGCGCAGCCTTGTTTCCCGTGGCTACCACTATCAGGCCACAGATATTGAGGGTATTGATCGCGCCGCCAAAGATGGCCCTTTGAGCGCCTATATTGGTTTTGATTGCACGGCCCCCAGTTTGCATATTGGCTCGTTAGTGCAAATCATGTTGCTCCGCCGCCTGCAACAGGCAGGAGGCAAGCCAATCGTCTTGCTGGGTGGCGGCACCACCAAAATCGGTGATCCGTCTGACAAGGACAAGTCCCGCCCGGTGCTGACCGAAGAACAGATAAATGCCAATAAAGAAAGCCTGAAAGGGGTCTTTTCCAAATTTCTGACATTTGGCGATGGACCGACCGATGCTGTTATGGTCGATAATGCTGACTGGCTGGAAGGCCTCGGCTATATTGATTTTTTGCGTGATGTGGGACGTTTCTTTTCGATCAACCGCATGATTGCACTGGAAAGCGTCAAGCGACGTCTTGATCGCGAACAGGAAATGACCTTTCTGGAATTCAATTACATGCTGTTGCAAGCCTATGATTTTCTGGAACTGAACCAGCGCCATGACTGCCGCCTGCAAATGGGTGGCTCGGACCAATGGGGAAATATCATCAATGGTCGTGAATTAATTCATAAATACAAGGTCGAAAAAGCGGGCGAAGAACGCGAGGTCGAAAAGGCCTTTGGTTTTACCGCGCCTCTGATCACCACTGCATCAGGTGCCAAAATGGGTAAAACTGCCAATGGCGCCGTATGGCTAAACGCCGATCAGCGTAGTCCGTATGAATACTGGCAATTCTGGCGCAATTGCGAAGATGCAGACGTGGGCCGCTTTATGCGCCTGTTTACCGATATGCCCCTGGATGAAATTTCCAGATACGAGGCCCTTGAAGGCGCTGAGATTAACGATGCCAAGATTGTGCTTGCCAATGCCTGCACGGGCATGCTGCATGGTGAAGAGGCCGCAAAGTCCGCCGCAGAAACTGCCCACGCCACGTTTGAGCAGGGCCTTGCCGGCGATGCGCTACCCAAGGTGCAGTTAAGTGCGGATGAGTTCAAATGCGGGATTTCCCTGATTGCGCTATTTGAACGGGCCGGGCTGGTGGCTTCTCGCGGGGAAGCCAAGCGCCACATCAAGGCAGGGGCGTTAAAGCTAAACGGTCAAACCGTAACCGATATGCAAGCGCAGATTAGTGCACAGGATTTTACCGATCAGCAAAATCTGAAACTTTCGGTGGGCAAGAAAAAACACGCGCTGGTTCTACGGCCCGTCTGAGGGCGGTGTTTCCTCTGGAGAGTCATCCGCCTTTTCCTCTTTGCTGTCCGTTGGCGCATTGCCAGGAATAACTTGGTCCACTTCCGCCGGATTGACACCCCCTTCAAAAATGCGCCGAAATACGCCCGGCGTTAATGCGGAGAGCGGATTTACAAACACCTGCAACGCATCAAACGGGCCTTTAACAGAGTATGACAAGCCGATCAGGCCCTCGCCCTTGCGCGATACAAGCGCTTTGCCAATTAACGGCAATTTTCCAAGCGCTGAGTTTAGGGAATACGCCGGAGCAAGGGCGCCGTTCAGGTCCATGTTTTTTTCTACCAGATCAACGCTGCCCGAAACCGTGACGCCCAAAGCCGGGCCGGTAGCCCGTGCCGCACCAATATCCACCTTGCCATCATGAAATTCCAGTGGCGCAATCAGTTTTTTAAACCCCAAACCTTCGCCGCTCATGGTGTTGGCAATGCCGGTGAGTGAGCCCAGCGATAGCATACGCGCCATCACAGGCACATTGCCCAGTTTGAAATCTTGCATGGTAAAATTCAAACGGGTATGGCGGCCACTATCATCGCCCAATACCCCGGCGATTTCCAATGTGCCATTATGCACACTATTGGCCCCAAAAAGCGCTTCAATCACCATGCCTGCATCATCACTTCGACCGGTTAACTGTCGCACGTTCGCTTCATCTGGCTTTATTGAGAACACGGCGTTACCGTTTGGTGTTGCCGAACTAAAATCAAGATATTCAATGTCCTGATCGCCTCTTTTGAAGTGAATATACCCATCACGTAATGTCAATGAATCCGAAGCCAGCGCACGATCAAATGAAAAATCTGCAACCAGTCCAAAGCCAAGATCGGTGCTGGCTCCCTGGGTCAGGCCGCGCACAAACCCGCGCGCATCGAGCGATTTTGCATGTCCTTTAAGCACAAAGGCACCGGCCATATCGCGCTGTAAATCGGCGGTAAAGTCAAACAGTCCCTCCATGCTGGCCTGGCTGATCCGGGCGCTCTGCACACCCCCTTCTGCGGTAATGGAAAGATTGCCTTTTAAGGTAAATCCCTCGGTTTGGGCTTCAAAATCAGATATATCGTAACCGCCATCCTTGCGCCGACCCAGTAACAGGCTGGCATGACCGGGCTGTCCGGTTGGCTTCTCCCAATCCCCGCGAGGCGACATTAATCGTGCCGAGGTCAGGTCTGCTTCCAGCTTTGCACTGGCGATGTTTTTGCCTTCACCGGAAGTGATCAGATGAATGTCCATCGGTCCATCAACAAATAGCCGGGTTGGTATCCCAAGGTCATCAAATACTTTTGCATCCGCCGTAACGTCTATTTCCAGTTGTGTGCGTGGTTCATTGACGGGGAAAAAGGTTTCGTTCCAGACAAAGCGCCCCGGCACACTGCCCAGCTTTCCTTCACCGGCAACAACCATCCCCTCCGGTTTGGCAGTAAAGCGGGCGCTGATACCGGACAAGTCCTGACCGGCAATCAAACCGGCAACGCGAATGTCATCGAAAACCCCATTAGCGATAAACCCTATTTTGCGGGGTGAAACCTGCACCCGCATGGGCCGGGAAATGGAAAAATCCACCATACCCTGCCCGGTAATGGTATCTGGCGACAGCCCATATCGGCTTACAAAACCCAGTGGCGGCTCGTCCAGCAACTTGACGACATCTCCCAATGAACCTTCTGCATGGCCACCAAAATGGGCCGTAACCCCTTTCGGGCTCAAGCGAGGTATTTCCACAAAGCCATTGGTCAGTTCCAGATCGCGCAACCGGGCATGCTCCATTATTAGATCAAACCGGTTGCCACGCAAAACAGCCGTGCCCTCACCATCGCGCAAAGGCGTCATGGCATTTACAAAATGCGATTGCGCTTCGTCAAAAGCGAAAGAGAGCGTCAGCATATCATTATCCAGGCGCTCAGCATTAAGGACTTTTTGCGGCAAGTTTACATCCATGACAAATTCATGAAGTTGCCCGGCTAGCACATTACGCCGAATCCAGTCGCGCCCGCCTCTGGCAAACTTGACTGGCCAAAGTGCCACCACTTGCGCTGGTATAATTTGCCCATCACTGCGTGCCTGCAGGCGCAGTAAAGGTGCATTCTCATCACGATTTGCATCTGGAAATGTAAGATCAGCAGAACCCAATAAGGAAAAATCGGCAAGGCTAAGGCTAAAATGTTTGAATTGCGCCGTTTTATCCTGAGGTAAAAAATATCCGTCTATCCAGAAACGGCTTATCTCCAATGGTTTTTCAAACACATCATTGGGATCGTAAACAAGATTTTCAAATTCCAGATCAAAGCCAATCTGCTCACCCACCGCCAGACGTGCCGGATCCAGCCCGATGAGGCGACCTTTCAGATTTCCGCTTGAAACTGATGATTGCCATTGCGCCAGTTCAATACTGATGGCCCCGTCAACCGGATCAAACTGAAAAACGATTTCGGCGTTTTCAATCTGTATTACACGATCAGATTGCCGATAATTGCCTTTTGAAAAGGTAAGATGACCATCGGCGTTTTTCAGTAAACCTTCATCATTGGTGGCAAATGTAACCTGCGCATTCAACGGTGCATCAATCGCGCTTAACCAGTGCAATGGCCCCTCGTCTATGGGCAATAGGGCAGCCGGCACAGCATTGGACAGGGTAAATGAGGCGCTCATTTGCGTAAAATCCGTCCGTGAAGTCGCATCAACGGATATACCAGTCATCCCGGCTGCACTTTCTATTTTCCCGTTGGCGCTAGCGGTTAAACGATCGCCATTGCGGTTAAAGCGAATATCCGCATGCGGCGAGGTCCAGTTTACCCCGGCGCGCTCATCAACGAAATGCAATGTGGTATCGCGCATAGCCAAAACGCGCAGCCGGGAAAGAATTTGGGGTAGCGATGCAATACTGGCTGTGGAGGTATCTATAGCCTGCAATTGCGCCTTATTGAAAACCACCTGTTCTGGTTTTCCCAGTCCGGCACCGACCCGGCCATCAGCTTTGCGCACTACAGAAAACTCGCCACCTCTGGCGATAATGCGCTGGATTTGCATTTTACGTTGCAACAACCCAAGGGCCGAAAGTCCAACATCAAATCTTGGCACGTGAACCAGAACGCGACCCTGCGCATCAAGCACTTCTACATCACTGGCGGCCACCACCAGCGTTCGTTCCTGACGTGACCAGTCCGCCTGCAAAGCACCTATTTTTGCATGGCCGCCCTCAAAAACTTGCTCCAGTGCGGATTCAGCATCTTTTCGTAAAAACTCAAGAGAGATAGGGCCTTGTGACAAACGCCAGGCCAAGCCACCAAAAATTGCCATGACCAACGCCATCAGCAAGGCGACAAACTCCAGACTGTGTAACAGCGTTGCCCGCCATACACGCCTCTGCCACCATGGCTTTGCTGACATGTTCTGAACTTGCTGTGATGGAGACCGGGTTTTGTTCACGAAAGGCTTGTCCAATAGTCTGGTTTGGGGATGATTATAATCCAGTTATGCCCTATTATACTTTATGAGGAGTTATTATGAATGCAGCACCAACAGAGGGCGCACTCGCCCCGGATTTTACCCTACCACGCGACGGCGCGGGAACTGTATCGCTAAAAGACTTTTCCGGCAAAATGCTTGTGCTTTATTTCTATCCAAAAGATGACACATCAGGTTGCACCACAGAAGCCATTGGGTTTTCAGAAAAACTGCAGGACTTTGCCGATGCCAATGCCATCATCGTAGGGGTTTCCAAAGATAGCGTTCAAAAACATGACAAATTCAAGGCAAAGCATGATTTGAAGGTGATTTTGGCAGCAGATGAAAACCTGGACGTCATTAAGGCGTATGGAGTCTGGGTGGAAAAAAGTATGTATGGGCGCAAATATATGGGCATAGAACGCGCTACATTCCTCATTGATGATCAAGGCAAAATTGCAAAAATCTGGCACAAGGTCCGGGTTAAAGGCCATGTTGATGCAGTCCTTGACGAAGTGAAAAAGCATAATGGCTGACCTGTTTAGCCACATTACACGAATTTTATGCGAAACAGACCCGAATGAAAAAGCAATACAGACACGATCTCTGGTAAAAATGTGGATGAATGACGGACTGGAGGTTGCAGCCCCGGAGCAGGAAACCGCAATCCCTTTACAGCCCGGTCGGCCAGAAAACCTGCAGCTCGTTGCCCCCGGTGCCGTGCCCCGGCGTAAAATCGGCACCCTTGAGGGGCGCATCGCCCTTTTGCATGCCATTGCCCATATCGAGCTAAATGCCATTGACCTGGCACTGGATATTATTGTGCGCTTTGCCATAAGCTCACAGTTACCCGATCAATTCAGGAATGATTTCATAAATGACTGGTTAGAGGTTGCCGCCGATGAGGCGCGGCATTTCCTGATGATTGAAGAGCGTCTTGTGCAACTGGGCAGCCATTACGGCGCTTTAAGCGCCCATCAGGGGCTTTGGGAGGCCGCCCTGAATACCCGCGATCATGTGCTGGCCAGGCTGGCCATTGCGCCTATGTTACTGGAAGCACGCGGCCTTGATGTTACCCCTTCCATGATCGAAAAACTGCAAAGCACCGGCGATAAAACCAGCGCCAATATATTGAATGTTATCTATCAGGAAGAGATCGGGCATGTGGCCAAGGGGGTGCACTGGTTCAACCGTTTGTGTAAATCCAATCAAATTGAACCAAAAAGTCACTTTCAAAAACTGGTGAAAGAGCGCCTGCCTGCCGGTTTGCGTCCACCATTCAACCACGAAGCACGCCAAAAAGCAGGGCTGAATGACGGGTATTATCTATTTTCTCACCCCTAATGGGAGAATTTTGCTGTTTTTGCCCCATTACAGAACAGGAATCATCAAAATAGCTGAATGTTAATGATTTTAGTATTGAAATCATGCTGGTAATCCGCTTTTATCCCATTGGAACGCTATGTTTACAAAAATCAGGGGGAACGGATGATCAAACGCGTCCTGGAAAGGACACGGGAAGTTATTGAGCATATTTTCCCAGAGCGGCAGATTTATCACCGCAGTCACGGGGAAGTGCGTTATCTCTCTTTAAGTACCCGCACACAGATTTTAGTTACCTGCGCGGCCATGACCGCCTTCATCTGGTTTGGTTATGCCACAGCCAGCGTGTTTTTAAGTGGTCATTTGCTGTCATCACAATCCCGTCAGGCTTTCGCCAGTCGTATGCACTTCCAAAGACTGGTTGCCGAGGCAAGGGCGAAAGAAGCCTCGACGCAGGCTTTGCTGGATAATCGTACCGTCGCCTTTAGCGAAGCTGCTGATGATCTGGAGCGTCGCCTGAACACGCTCAAGGTGCTGTTGGATCAGCCAGACAGCTCAGCGCTGGATACGCTACTGCCAGGCGACAAGGGCGTTTCCACGCTGGTGATGAATGTTGCCGCCGAGGACCAGACTCCAAGACAATCCCGCACTGCCTCTTTGCTTAACAGTGCCAAAGGATCTGCCCCCAAAGACCCGATCAAAAAACTAGAATGGCTGAAGCAGCAGGAAAACCAGATACTGCGCACCGCCGAAGAGCGCGCTGAAACCCGCATAGAAGGTCTGCAGGCGGTTTTATCCATGACCGGGCTTAATCTTGACGACATCATTGCCCAGGATAACAGCAAGGTTGGCGGTCCGCTGATTGCCTTGAATGAATCCCAATTGTTTGGCCAGGCCTTGTCACTGGATGAGGGGTTCACCAACCGTGTGGCCCGTTTAACTGGCCGTGTGGCCAGGGCACAACAATTGGAAAGTCTGGTTTATGATGTGCCATTGGGTGAACCTTTGCTGGTTCCCCACCGCAAAACCAGCGGGTTTGGCACACGGGTTGATCCGATTACGCATCGCGCTGCACACCATTCCGGTCAGGATTTTGGTGCCTTTCGTTTGGCACCAATTTCGGCTACGGCGGACGGCACAGTAGTGTATGCGGGCTGGCGCGCCGGTTATGGCAGGCTGGTTGAAATTGATCATGGATATGGATTCAAAACCCGCTATGGCCATATGGCCAAGATCAAGGTGAAGCGTGGTCAAAAAGTAAAATTTGGCCAGCAAATCGGTGCAATGGGCTCAAGCGGACGCAGTACAGGCGTTCACTTGCACTATGAAGTATGGTTCAAAGGAAAACCGTATGATCCTCAGAAGTTTTTGAAAGCTGGTCTTTATGTTCAACAAGGGTAATGATTCCAACCGTAAAGGGGCCACCAAGGCGCCTCTTTCCTCTGGTGCGAGTAAAAACATGACACGAAATACAACCCCCTCCATCCTTAGCGGCGATCTGGCGATTACCGGCTCAATCAAAACGCAAGGTGAAATACAGCTTGATGGAAGTGTTGAAGGCGATATTCGCGCCCAATCCCTCACCATTGGTGAAAAATCAGTTGTTAAAGGTGAAATCCATGCTGAGCAAATCACCGTGCGCGGCAAGGTGATCGGCAAATTACGCGCCCGCCAGATACAACTCTCCTCCACGGCACATGTGGAAGGCGACATTGTCCATTCTACCCTGTCTATGGAAAATGGTGCTTATTTTGAGGGCCAGTGCCACCACGACAATGACCCCTTAGGCTCTCGCAAGGCACCCGCACAACAACAGGCCCCTGCTGCACCACCTGCAGGTGGTAGTGCTAAACCGGCACCGGTTAGTGGTGTGCGCGCCGATGCTGCTTTTGGCACGAAGAAGCCGCAATAACACACAGAATTTATTATATTAAATGGCTAAACTCTCGCATATACAAATGTGGGGGTTTTTCTATCCATGGTTAAAATACCCTGTAAGAGAATTTATGCAAAACTGACCAGTATTTCATCAGCAGCGACATTATCCCCGGCGGCAACATGAATGGTTGCAATAGCTCCATCGCGCTCCGCACGAATGATATTTTCCATTTTCATGGCCTCGACCACCAATACCGGCTCGCCTGCCTTAACCTCCTGGCCTTCCTTCACCTCCACCAACACGATCCGGCCCGGCATGGGGCTTAATATATGCTGGCTGGTGTCTGCGCTCTCTTTTTCTGGCAGTAAGGCATGCAAAGCGGCAATGCGCGGCGAACAAACGATGGCTTGCACCTGCACACCCCGATAGCGAAGCTCCATCCCCTCTGTTCTTTGATCCAGGGTGAGCGCAAAAGCGGTGCCATCCAGCGTGCCATCAAAAACATGGCTGGTCGGATTCCAGTCACTTAAAAGGTCATGCCATTGTCTGGCCAGCATAACTTCAGCACCACCATGATGCAGGCGGATTTGCACTTCATGTGCATCACGGTCCAACAGCACCACCCAGTTGAGGGGCAATGCCTCAGGCGGGGTTAAGCGCCCGCTGATCTGCTTGGCCCGCGTCTGTAACACCACTGACATATATACCGCTGCGGCACATAAATACTTTCGTGCCGTTGCATCAAGGCTTACGCCTTCAAATCCACCAGGGAATTCGTCTGCAATATAGGCCGTATTTATTTTACCAGACTGAAAGCGCTTTTGCGCCAGCACCGCGCTAAGGAATGGGATGTTGGACTGCACCCCGGCAATATCAAAGCGGTCCAGTGCAGCTTGCATCTGCGCGATGGCGCTTTTTCTGTCCTTGCCATGGGTTATGAGTTTAGCCAGCATCGGATCATAAAAAATCGAGACATCATCCCCTGCCCGCACGCCACTATCCAGACGAACCGCATCAGTTTGCTCAGGTGGCGTGAAACGGCTCAAACGTCCGATGGAGGGCAGAAAGTTACGATACGGGTCTTCGGCGTAAATCCGGGTCTCAAGCGCCCAGCCATCAATGCCTATATCGTCTTGTTTCAGGGACAGTTTTTCACCCCTGGCAATGCTGATCATTTGTTCCACCAGATCAACGCCAGTGATCATTTCACTGACCGGGTGCTCCACCTGAAGGCGTGTGTTCATTTCCAGGAAGAAAAAGTTGCGGTTCTTATCGACAATGAATTCGACCGTGCCTGCGCTGTCATAATCAACGGCTTTGGCAAGCGCGATGGCTTGCGCGCCCATGGCGGCGCGAGTTTTAGCATCCAAAAATGGCGATGGGGCTTCCTCGATCACCTTCTGATTTCGCCGCTGGATCGAACATTCACGCTCATTGAGGTGTATGATATTGCCGTGCTTATCACCCAGCACCTGTATTTCTATGTGCCTTGGCTCGGTTATAAAACGCTCAATAAAGATGCGCTCATCCCCAAATGCGGTGCGCGCTTCATTTTGCGCCGAAACGAAACCTTCTTTGGCCTCAGCCTCATCCCAGGCGATCCGCATACCCTTGCCGCCGCCGCCGGCAGAGGCCTTGATCATCACCGGAAAACCAACCTCTTTGGCAATGCTCACCGCCTCTTCTGCATCTTTGATCAGGCCCATATGCCCCGGCACCGTGTTCACTTTGGCCTTGGCGGCAAATTTCTTGGAGGCAATCTTGTCGCCCATGATTTCAATGGCGGCAGTATTGGGCCCGATAAAGGCAATGCCTTCCTTTTGCAGACGCTTGGCAAACGCGGCGTTTTCAGACAAAAACCCAAAGCCTGGATGCACCGCCTCGGCGCCGGTTGCGATTGCCGCCGCAATGACTTTATCCATATCCAGATAGCTTTGCGCCGCCGCTGCCGGGCCGATCAACACCGCCTCATCGGCCATTTCTACCGCCAGTGAATTGGCATCGGCCTCGGAATAAACGGCAACCGTCCTGATTTTCAGCTTTTGACAGGCGCGTATGATCCGCACCGCAATTTCGCCCCGGTTAGCGATCAGAATTTTCGTAAACATCAGCCCTGCCAAAACACATATTATAAAGCGATAGTCTTAACCGCACGCGCCTATGGCGGCAACCACAAGGCGCGGGTGTTGGCAAAATATCAACAACCGTCCGCTATATACGGACGATGATGAATTTTCGCACCACCATACTCGCCTTGATGCTGGGGCTTTGTGCATGCGCTCCGGCGCTGGTGGTGGCGCAGAACACAGATTTTCCTGCGCAACGCTGTGTGAACCTTGCCAATGCCTTAAATGCCCCCAATGAGGGCGAATGGGGCTATGTGATTCGAAAAACGGATCTGCAACGCATCTCGCTTGCCGGATTCGACAGCGTAAGGGTGTTGATCGCCTGGCACCAACATGCCGGGGCAGAATATCCCTACACCATAGACCCTGCTTTTTTTACACGTATTGACCAAGTGGTGGATCAGGCCCGTGAATATGGCCTGGCGGTCATATTGGATCTGCATGATTATGAGGAACTTTATATTGATCCGGGCGCGCATGGTGCGCGCACCCTTGCCATATGGGACCAAATCGCCCGCCATTACGCCAAGGCCCCCTTGTCCGTAATTTTTGAATTAATGAATGAGCCGCAAGATAAATTACAGGGCCAAGCCTGGCAGAACCTGGCGGATCGCCTGTTGACGATTGTGCGCCACAGCAATCCTGATCGCTGGATTATTATGGGCGGTGATAACTGGAACAGTATTGACGGGCTGGCGCGCTATAAAACCACCTATGATCCGCGCCTGTTGCTGACCTTTCATTATTATGACCCTTATCAATTCACCCATCAGGGAGCGACCTGGTTTAAGGGCGCACCACCGGCCGGGCGCCCTTGGGGAAACAAGGCGGAAAAGCGTTATTTACAACGAGAATTTACCCGCGCCGCTGCTATTGGCAAAGCTCGTGGCATGCCGTTATTTTTAGGTGAATTTGGAGCCACAAAAGCCACCAACATGCAAGATCGTGCGCGCTGGACCCGCGAAGTCAAACGCGCCGCAGAGGAAAATAATATAAGCTGGTGCTATTTCGATTTTGCTGCTGAATTTGGCGTTTATTCGCCCAAACGGGAAAATTGGGTTTGGCCACTGCGGCGAGCATTATTTGATCAGGAAGCGCTGGCCTTGCGCCCGGCCGCAGAGTAAAGCTGTTTGCATGTTTTTTACGGAGAACCGCCATGCGTTACCTGTTGCTTTTCGTGTCGGGCCTGCTGCTTGCTGCCTGCCAGCCATCATCGAATTTAACCGCCGATAATGAACTGATCATCAAAGACAGCCCCTATAATGTTTCCAAGACCATGGACCGGTTGCAAGAAGCTGTTCTGGCAAAAGGGGCCACCGTTTTTGCCCGCGTTAATCACGGTGCTGGCGCGCAAAAAATTAATGAAACGCTGGCCGACGAACAAGTGCTGATTTTTGGCAATGCAAAACTGGGCACACCGCTTTTGAAAATTGATCCGCGCATTGGTCTTGATTTACCGGTAAAAGTGTTGGTTTGGAACGATCATGGCACAACCAAAATCGCTTTTCTTGATCCGGCAAAACTGGGGGCCTGGTATGGCATTGCCCCGGATCATCCGGCGCTGATTAAAATGCGCGGTGTGTTGGAAGTCGTCACCAAAGAAGCCATTCGGGATTAACCCGTTGAACCATCATCCTTACCGCTTTCCAGCCAACTGTGCTCCAAAGCGCGCATATGGCCGGTCAGACTGATAAGAAAGGCCGTGGACCAACCGAGCAATAAAAAGCCGTTGGCCGATTCTATGGCGGTCAGCAATCGCCAGCGCGGCCCCACCACCAGATCACCAAACCCCACAGTGGTGAACACGCTGGTTGAAAAATATAACGATGCTTCAAACGTGCCAAACAGCTCCAGCTCGTAATACAGCACAGCATAGAGCCAGACCTCAATCGTGTGCACCACGAATAGCCCAAGCACGATCAGCATTATGATGGCGCTGGCGTGCAGCACACTCATTTTCACATGATCCGGGGCTTTGGTAACGCGCATGATCCAAATGAGCACTGTCAGTCCCATAAGGTGGATGAGCGAGGTAATCACCACCATAGCGGTGGCCAGTGTTAAATTGGCTGCCAACATTGGCGTTTATTCCTCTCAGACCCTCGCCTTAAACCAGCACCATTTCCGGCCATTTATCGGCCCAGGGCGCGGCGGCTTCAATCTGTTTTGCCAGCGCGAAAAGATGTGATTCCTGACCAAAATTGGCTTCAAACTGCACCCCGACCGGCACGTTCTCAGCGGTCCAAAGTGTTGGCACCGACATGGCTGGGTGGCCTGTGGCATTGGCATAAGGGGTAAAGGCAACATAGGATTTCAGCCACTCGCCCAGTGCATCAAGATCACCACTTTGATCTATGCGCCCAATCTTTACCGCCGGTTCCCCAAGAACCGGGCTAAGATAAAAATCATAGGTTTCATGGAATTTACGTGAAGCATCACGCTCTGCCGCGAATTGTGCATAGACAGCCTCCAGAACGTCAGGGTCTTTATCGGCCACTTTTGCATATAGCCACCAGGTAATGGGTTCCAGTAATTCCTGTGGCACCGGCTTGCCACTCATGGCTTTGGAGACATTGCCAACCACCTGTTTGGCCCCAAACGACCACAAGGTCATAAAAGCATCATTAAACGCCTGGGCGCTATAGGCAGGGGCCGCCTCTTCCACATAATGGCCAAGATCTGCACAGGTTTTGGCCGCCATCAATACCGCCTTTTTACAATCAGGATGCACCTCATTGCCCCAACCATCTTTGGTGGCAAAACCGATTTTATAGGTTTTTCCTTTTGCGCCGTCAGGCAGAACCGGGGAAGGCAAACCCTTGTCAGTGGCCGCCATAGTGACCATGGCGGTTTGCGAGTCGCGAACACTATGGCTGACAAATCCCTTTACCGTCAGCTCCCACGGTGTGCCATCTGAATCCGGCCAGCGCCCTCTTGAAGCCTTCATGCCAAACAGGCCGCAACAATTGGCCGGAATACGAATGGATCCGCCCCCATCAGAAGATTGCGCCATAGGCACCACCCCGGCGGCCACTGCACAGGCCGAACCACCCGATGAACCACCAGTGCTGTGCGCTGGGTTCCACGGGTTACGCGTAGGGCCAAAGGCCAATGGCTCTGTGGTTGGCAAAAAACCGAACTCCGGTGTTGCTGATTTTCCAATAGAGACCAGGCCGGCTTCTTTCATGGCAATAACAAAGCGATGATCATGATCCGGCACATTTTTCATGAAAGCGCGTGAACCATAGGCCGTGCGCACCCCAATGGTTTCCTGTAAATCCTTGGTCATGGTGGGCACACCGGAAAACGGCCCGACAGGTAAAGCACTCTGCGAAACTTCGCGGGCGTGTTCAAAGGTCGGCGTCACCAGAAAATTGAGTTTTTCATTCAGTTTTCCCGCTCGCTCAATGGCGATATTGGTTTGCTCAAGCGAGGTCATCTCGCCATCGGCAATCATTTGCCCGTGCGCGATGGCGTCTTTCATCCATGACGGGGTTTCTTTTAGCGCGGTTTTTATCGTTTCAGATGACTTGCCACCATACTGCCCACACCCGGCCAATAGGCTCATGGCTCCTGCGCTATAAAGAAACTCGCGTCTTTTCATGGTAAAATTCTCCCCACCAATATGATTTATAAACCCGGATTCATATCCGTGTTCACTATGGCGGGTCAATTTGCAAAAATATACCCCACCGGTTCTTATTGAGGGCATGTGCCGTAGCTAGGTCCTGTTGACATTCAGGATTCACAAATCAGTTAAATTGTGATTCAAGCTACATGCTGAAGGAGGTCAGCATGTATGGCAAGAGAAGAATTGAACGATAATGTATGGGCACGGCTTTCGCCGCATTTACCTGGCAA
>JAJFFP010000071.1 GCA_021776595.1 Robiginitomaculum sp.
TGCATGTCCTTGCCAAGGCGATCATCCAGCACGGTAAAGCCGGGGCTGATCCCCGCCTCAGCAGGAAAACGACGCAGGAGCGTTTCGCAAAACGCGTGGATGGTGCGAATTTTCAACCCGCCCGGCGTTTCCAGCGCCAGGGCAAACAAGGCCCGCGCCCGGCGCAGGTCATTTTTGCCGGTGGGTATGGTCGCATCCAGCTCACGCAAAGCTGTTGCCAGCGCAGCATTGTCCATAATGGAATAACGACCCAGACGCTCGAACAGACGGTTCAACATTTCAGCGGCAGCGGCCTTGGTGTAGGTAACGCACAATATATTTTGCGGCGCAACACCGGCCATAAGCAGGCGCGTCACCCGGTTAATCAGCACATGGGTTTTACCCGAACCGGCATTGGCCGAAACAAAGGCCGAGCTTTTGGGGTCTGCCGCTTCTGCCTGCGCCTGCAAGGCATTCTGCATAGCTCCGCTCATGACCCATCCCCGGTTTCTTCTTCGGTGCTGTCCCACTCATCACGCCGGGCCAACAGGTCATAATCGCTGTAATCATCCATATATTTGGCCCGTGGCTGGCACAGATAGGGATGGTCAGGATTATCAAACCAGTCGATCAATTTTTCCAATTGCTTAAGGGCTCTTGCCTGAAACTGTTCAGCCGTGACAGCTTTACCGATTGAGCGTTTGCTGGCCGCTTCCAGGGCCTTAAACTCACCCGGCTTGCTCCCCCCGGAAATTTTAATATAGCCAAGACTGCTGGCACAGCCCTGAATGGTCTTGTCACCTTTTACAAAGCCTTTTTTCTCCAGGATTGCCGCTTCCAGCGGTAATTGTGGATCAAACCCGGCATAGACCTCAGCCGGGCTGGGAAAGGCAACGGTTTTATAATCCAGAACCGCTAATTCATCGCCGCGCCGGTCGATCCGGTCAGCTTTGGCCTTAACAGTGAAAATTCTTCCAGGGCGCGCCACACTGAACTCACCCTGCCCCTCCAGCATAACCGGTTTCCAGCCATCATTTTCACGCTCTCTTTGCCAGTGCAAAAACCACTCTGCCGCGCGTTTCAGGCGCGCCCCTTCGGCCGGTATCTGATGTTCAGCAAAGCCGTGATGGCGCAAGGCCTCCACCATCAGGTTTGCTAATTCAGGCAGGGCCTTTGGGTCATCCGATGCAATTGTGCCGCCAACAAACTGTTCAAGCGCATCATGAATGGCAATGCCGCGCTCTCTTGGTCCCGGTAATCCCCCCAAAGCCTCCAGCGGTTTTAGCCCCAATATATAACGCGCATATATGCCGTATGGGTTTCGGATCAGGGTTTTAACCTTGGTAACGTAAAGACTGTGCGGCCTCTTATTAAGTGGTGGCTTTGGTTTAGGTGGTTTTGCAGGATGAACCGCATCGGCTGGCACCTGATCAAGCCTTCGGGCATAATTCAAATAATCTACTGGAGAGGTCAGAGCCGCCTCGGCTTCCTGATCATCATCAACCGCGCACCGGACCAGGGTTTTTAGTCGCCACAGCCAGCGCGAAGCAATTGCCGGATCCGCCCCCTTACGTTTTGCCCGTGTCAGCAAAACCTTTGGTTTGGTGGCATGTTCAGCAAAATCATGGGCCGAGAGACCAAGGCGGCGTTCCGGGTCGGGCAAACCCAGTTCCAGCTTTAATTCTCTTGGTAAATATGGGTCTTGGGAAGGCAGGCTGGGCCAGGCGCCTTCATTTAGCCCGCCCAGCAGCACCAGATCAGCATTGATCATACGCGCTTCCAATGGGCCAAGGATACGCGCACGCGGCTGTGCCTCGCCCTCTGGTCGAACCGGGCGTTGATGGACAAGGTTCTGGAAAATATGAATATATTCACGGGCGTCCACATCGCCCAAGACCTCCGCATCCTGCATCAGGGCGCGCAACACCGCAGCGGCGCCATCGCCTGCCCGGCCTCGCCACAAAATCGCCGCCCCATCTTTCACATCGCTTTGCGCCAGCATTTCCGCCGCTTGCGCATGGGCCTGTGCCCAAGTGGCTATGGGCGCACTTTGCATGGTGGAAAAAACGGCAAAGGCAGCTTCAAGCGCTTCTGTAAAAGTCACCAGTTTTGCGCGATTACCCTCACTTAAATGCTCATCATTCTGTATGGCATAACGCAAGCCTTCAAGATTTGCGAAGCGGCGCACACCACGCAGATAACGGGCCTCCAGCATTTGCGACAAGGCGCTGGTTTCGGCCTGTGCGTGGCCAAGTGAAGTTAATACAGAGCCAAGAAGAGAGGCCAGTATAACCGGTTCTGTCGGGGTGGGAATGGCCTCAGCAATCAGGGTTAAGAATACCCCCAAAGGCGTTGTATCCAAAGGCATGCCTGCGGAATCATCAATCTTGATTTTCCACCGCCACAATGCCACCCTGACCCGTTCGGCAAGCGCCCGGTCCGGTGTGACTAGAACGGCAGTTTTTGTTGGGTCGGCCAGAGTATGACGAATGGCCAGCGCCAGAACCTGCGCTTCTTCTTCTTCCGAATCGGCCTCAATCAGCGACAGACCAGCAAGACCCTTTTGCACCAGTTCCTGGGCTGGCATTTTTTGATCATTGGCAAGCCTAAGTAAACGGTCGCTCCACCCGGCAGTGGCTTCGGCTGGCAAAAGGGCTTCATTGACCAAGCGACGACGTAAACGCGCACCACCAGGCTCCTGAGCGCCCGGCCAGGGCAGCACCTCGGCACGGGCAATTTTCATGGTGTTTAATAATCTGGCCAGGCCGTGTTGCGGATGGCCAGGACTTTCCAGCACCGTTTTCCAGTCCTCATCCGGCAGGTCCATATCCAGTCCAGGCAGGATCACAGCGCCATTAGGCAGGTGCGCTATTACGCCCAAAAGCTCAGCGGTTGCTGGCATGGAACCTGTGGAACCAGCCGCAATAACCATATGGGACGGTGGTGCTGCCCGCCAGCTTTGTGCGAGTTCTTTCAATACAAAACGTCGATGCGCTGCCGGGTCTGACAAACCAAGTTCTTGCAAATATACGGGCCAGTATTCCATAACAATTTCCAAGAATTGTGCGGCGCGTTTAACGTGTTCTGGCTGGTTCAGGAGTTTTTCGCGAAACATCTCTCTGACAAGGTCGAAATTGTGAACGCCTTCGGTATGGGCCTCATCAATTAACCGCGCCAGCGCTTCGGCTTCGGCCAGTGCCACCGGTATGGCATCATTTTGCCCACTGTTGCGCAGTCTTTGGCGGATCAGCATGGCCAGATCAAACAAGCGCCGCTCGGTGGAAATGGATGGCGGGCAATCAAGCGCGATCGCACCCGGCTCGAACGGTGGCTCGTCCGCATCCACATCGCCAATGGCTCTGATCCGGGGTAAAAGCACTGCCTGATCGCCGCCATGAAATTGCACAAGAGCATCGCTTAATGCCCGCACAGCCCGGCGTGTAGGGGTCAGGATCATGGCATCACTGAGGCTGTAGGGACCAGAGCTATCAATGGCCGCATCCACGCCTTGCGCCAGCGCGTTCAAAAAGTCCGCGCCCGATGGCATGGTAAAAACCCGTGGCCCGGCAAAATCCAAAAAACGCGCCGGGGCACTCATGGGTGCTTTTCCGTCAGGCGCGTATTGGCTGCCGCCAGCGCTGCCGGATCACCAACATGCAGCCAAAACCCCTCCAGCACCACACCATAAAGCTGGCCCTCTGCCAGCGCCTTGTTCCACAGGAGATTAGCTGAGAATGGCCGCTCTGCCTCACCTTCAAGCCAGGCCGGGTGCATAATTTGTGTGCCCGCATAATAAAAGGGCACGGTTTCACCAGCCGCAGGACGACGCAGACGCCCACTATCATCCATGGCAAAATCTCCGCGCGTATCAAGACCTAGCGAGTGCTCTTTTCGCGCCAGCAGCAAAACCACTGCGGGCTGCTCCACTTTGGTAAATTGATTAGCCAGGGCGATGAGCGGTGATGTTTGCACATCATCCCAAATCGCATCGCAATTCATGACAATAAATGACCCGGCCCCAAGCAAGGCTTTGGCCCGCACCAGTGCGCCGCCGGTTTCCAATAGACAATCGCGTTCATCAGAAACCGTTATTGAGGGCACCCCTGAACGGGCGGCGAGATGTGTTTCCACCTGATCGGAAAAATGATGCACATTAACCACCGCTTGTTTAACCCCAACCGCTTGTAACCGGTCCAACTGATGATCAAGCAGTGTCCGCCCGCCAACTTCCACCAATGCTTTTGGCTGATCTTGAGTGAACGGCATCAGCCGGGTGCCGCGTCCGGCGGCCAGCACCATGGCCTTTTTGGGCATCATGGCGCTTTGCCTTGCATAAAAACAGCAGGGATATGTTTTTGCATCCAGTCTCTTATATCGGCCAGCACCGGATGCTCCAGTGAGCGCACGAAGTTTCTGGCGGTTATTGGCAAATAGTCCAGATAGTTTGCCTTGCCATCCCGTTTGGCCAGACGCACAAAAATGCCGAGCACCTTGGCCGAGCGTTGTGCGCCGACAATGGCATAGCTGGCGGCAAACGCCTTCCGGTCTGTGATTTTAGCCAGCATCAAAAAGTGCTCGATCATTTCTTCTTCCAGACCGGGCGGTAAATCGCGCCGCGAATCCTGCAATAATGAAACCAGATCATAGGCAGGTGAGCCAAACAAAGCATCCTGAAAGTCTAGCAGGCCGACACGGGATACGCCTTCGCGTTCTGGCAACCAGAGCAGATTTTGCGCATGCACATCACGCAAAACCAACACTTTGGGAAGATTGTTCAGAACCTTAAATGCCTCGCTCCACAAGGCATGAATATGCGCGCGCGCCGTCTTATTGGGCACTGGCCCCACCATGGGCGCATACCAGTCGAGTAATAAATCGCTTTCTGTAAGTAGAGCGCAAAAATCATAGTCCTGTACCACCCAGCCCGTTTGTCCAAACGGCATGGCAGCATCAAAACTGGATCTTGCAAGTGCGGCCAGTGTCTCTATGGCGGTGCTATACAAAACTTCAGGTTTTGCAGGTTCTTGTGAGAAAAGATCATCCCCCAGATCTTCGAGCAATAGCAGGCCGCCTCCATGATCGGCGGCCAGAATGGTGGGCGTAGAAAACCCCCGTGCCACCAGTTCCTGTGCCAAAGCGGCAAAGGCGCGTGTGTTGGATCCGGCAAGGCGCGCCATTGCATGATAGCCAAGCGCATGTCGCTCCGTCACACTGGCTTCTGGCGGGCAGAGGCGCTCATCACCTTGCGGCAGGGCGTCCATTAATATGGCATTGCTAGCTTTACTTCCTAGGCGTTGATAAGACCGGCTGGAGGCATCTTGAACCAAGACACTGCTTTGCGCTTCTGCCCAAGGTGTATTGGCCAGAAACGCCGATATTTCCAAAGCGCGGCGCTTAGCTCCCAAGACGGTTCTCCCAGTGTGGACCATGAGCGACAAGCGCTGCAGTGCGAGCGTTTTGAGGACCTTGGGTCAAGGTAATTTCCAGCCGGTTTAGTGGCATAATGGCCCCCATTTTCTGCGGCCATTCGACCAAACACACCGCATCATCAAAACGTTCCTCCAGCCCGATTTCCATAATTTCATCGGCAGTGTTCAAGCGATAAAGGTCCGCATGCAGAATTTCAAAACCCGGCGCGTCATACGTTTGCACCAACGTAAAGGTGGGGCTGGGCACTTCCGTCTGCGCGCCGCACAAATTGCGCACAAAAGCGCGCGCCAAAACGCTTTTCCCCACTCCCAGATTACCATTCAGACAGTATAAATCCCCTAAACGGGCTTGACGGGCAAGACGTTCACCAAGCGCACAGGTGTCTTTTTCCAGTGTAAGGTCGTATAGTAGAGAAAGCATCATAATGGTTTCATAAGCGCTCAGCCCAGCCCTGACAATGCGTTGTTTTTTGCACGGGGGCTTGATCTTGTGGCAAAGCACTTTACATGGACATGCAAGTCACTGAAGTGGAAGATTATGGTCAAGATTACCTATATTGAAAACGATGGCACCGCGCACACCGTAGAGGCAAACCCCGGCGTTACCCTGATGGAAGCGGCGGTCAATAATATGGTCCCCGGCATTGATGCTGATTGTGGCGGGGCATGTGCCTGTGCAACTTGCCATGTCTATGTGGACCCTGCATTTGCTGAAAAAACCGGCAAGGCAGAAAGCATGGAAGAAAGCATGTTGGACTTTGCCTCTGACCCCAAACCGGAATCAAGGCTTTCGTGCCAGATCACCCTGACCGAAGAGATGGATGGCATTGTGTTGCGTTTGCCGCGCAGTCAGGGTTGAAAATCGCGACCAATAACCGGCTCATCCATGCCGTGCCGCTTATCGTGGGGCTGATTCTGACCGGTTGTGCCACCAAAAACGGTTTTCGACTGAACCATGATTATCCCGCTCCACCCAGCATAAAGCGGTTGACCGAACCGGGGGCATGTCTTGGCGGCGAGAAGCTGGCGGCAGTGGACCTGTCTTTGCCTGAATACCCACTGTTCGCCAAGCGACAGGGGCGACAGGGCTGGGCCGTTATCCGACTGGATGTTCTTGCCGATGGACAGACGGCCAATGTTGATATTCGCCAATCTGCGCCCGGTAAAATTTTTGACCGCGTGTCAAAAAATGCCGTGCGCAAATGGCGCTTCAAGCCGGTCGGCGGCAAAGGCCTTAGCCATTGCCTGGTGTTTATTGATTATCGTCTTGGCCAGGTCCGCATTGGTCAATAACACTATTCCGGCTTTACGGATATAATCTCAAATCCCATTTCGTGCGTGCCATAATCGCCGTGCTCAAAACGGGTGATGCGCTCATCAAACCAGTCATAAATAAAGCGATATAGCGGGTCAAAAATGCCCTTTACATCCTTATCTTCCAGGGGCAGCGCCAGATCAAAATCCTTGCCACCATCAATCTGCACATTCAGCCTGTCCCCCTCGCGGGCACAGTGGAATATCACCCGCAACCAGTCGCCACTGGTGGAAACACGCACCGCCAGGCCAAAACTAATCCGCCCTAATGGCAAAAAACCGGTGCCGGAAACAGAATAAGCCGCCCCTCCGTGTGGCTCCGGATGAAATCCGCCCTCTGGCGGCACCAAAAATACACATTCACCATCACTGGCATCCAGATATTGGCAAAACCCGCCTCGTAAGCGCTCCGCGAAGGAACGCACCAGCGCATGATTCTTGAAACTCAATGCCCCATAACGCGAAACATTGGTGGATAACTTTTCAAATGGTGAATGGCTCATCTTGCCTCCCCGGTTATGAATGTCACCAAGGGTGACAAGCGGGGGTATCCGGGACAAGGTCTTATCTCATGCACACTTTGATATAATCTGATGACAAATCTCAATGCATTGATTGCACCAATCCTGCATATTACCCCATCGATGATGGTGTAGCATAAGGTTTTACTATTCATCCCCGCTTTTTTCTCCGTCAAAGGTCGGTAAACCCCTTGTAAAGGCCAGCAAACAGATGATGCACACTGGACTCTCTGATCAAGTTATAGTGCGGTAATGAGTGAAGTATTGTTGTTTAGGTAAAAGTTATCCCGTGGATTGCCCCTTGAGGGACAGGTTGTGCCCCTTGGTGCCCCTACGAAAACCCCTGAAATATCCCATAATCAATACAAAATGTCCTTTTATGGCCTCTTTGTGACCCTCGTTTATTGTTGATGTATTGAATTTATCCCCGTTTTGCCAAAACATAGCATAATCAAGGTGTCTGTGCATGTTGAAATTCTTGCTGGCACGGTTCATTTACAGTGTTAATCACAATAAAACAATGTGTTAGCAACTTATCACTGAGCCACGTATTACAGATAGCGACTAACCGTATATTGATTTAATAGCCTATGAGCCCCATCAGAATTGCTAATATCCACGGCAATGTTTTGTTCTGTTTGATTGTATTAGAAAAACACAATGAAGATTGTGGCAATAACACGTCTGTGTGCCAAACGCCAACGCATTGTTTTAGCAGGGAAACTTGGTGAGCCCGTCCGGGTTCGAACCGGAGACCTACTGATTAAAGTTTGAAGGTGTGGGGTATACGGGTTTTCCGATAAGCACCTAGAATGTTGAAATTATGCAATAAATAAATTATCTAGTTTCCGTGATAGTCCTTGAGTTTCCCCTAATTTGGTTGCACAGTGGTTGCACGGATTGATTTGCAACCAAATGAGGCGCGCCATGAAACCCAAATTGACCAAGCGCATAGTGGATGCCGCAAAGCCCGGAACGCTGCTTTGGGATAGAGACCTGTCCGGCTTCGGGTTGCGCACCACCAAGGCAGGCACGAAAAGCTATGTATTGAAATATCGGTTCCACAATCGCCAACGCTGGTTCACCATTGGCCAGCATGGTCGCCCCATAGCGAGCGGCGGTGTTTTGACGCCCCAAGCAGCAAGGGACGAAGCCATTGCTTTGCTGGGCCGTGTGAAGGCTGGCCATGACCCGGCGCATGAACTGGCAGAGGACCGCAAGTCAGAAACCGTGGCCGAGTTCAGTGTGCGCTATATTCGGGACCATGTGGAGGCGCACAACAAGCCGCGCAGCGTCAAAGAGGCAAAACGGCTTCTGGACTGTCATATCATTCCGGCGCTGGGCCATGTCCGGGTCAAAGATATTCAGCGCGCAGACGTGGTGCGTTTTCACCTTGGTATGAAGGCTACACCCTATCAGGCAAACCGTTGCCTTGCGCTGGTCTCTCACATGCTGGGCAAGGCGGAGCAATGGGGATTGCGTGCCGATGGCAGCACCGTTTGCCGGGGCATAAGCAAATTTCGTGAGGCCAGACGTGAACGGTTCCTGTCTGCAAAGGAATTAAACAGCCTTGGCGCGGCGCTGGAGGCCGCTGAGAGCGAAGGCGTCAGTAATCAAGGGCTGAACATCATTCGCCTTCTCACGCTCACAGGGGCGCGCCGTAACGAGATTGAAGCGTTGAAATGGTCAGAGATTGATTTTGAGCGGGGCATTATGCGGCTTGAAGATTCCAAAACCGGCACAAAGGTCATTCCCATGACCCCGGCGGCGGCCACCATTCTTGCCAGCGTTGGCAAAATTGCCAATTCGCCCTATGTGTTTCCGGCCCTAACTGGCGGCGGCTATTTTCAGGGGCTGGGCAAAATCTGGCGTGCCGTGCGCAAAGAGGCGGGGCTTGAAGATGTGCGCCTGCATGACCTGCGCCACACCTTTGCCAGCTTTGGCGTTGCTGGCGGGTTTAACCTGCCCGTGCTGGGGGCAATCCTTGGCCATACACAAGCGGCTACCACCCAGCGCTATGCGCACCTTGCTAATGACCCGGTACAACATGCCGCCAATACCATCGGCGATTCAATCGCGGCGGCGCTGGGCGGCCATAAGGGGGCCAGTGTGGTGCCCCTGCACAGGAACAAGTGAGGGATTGCCAATGGACAGTGGTGACAAGCGAAAAGCGGCGGGGCTACGCCGTTTGGTTGATAAACACGGCGATGAGATAGACCCGTTTTTATTTCTAAATGTTGGGAATGCTTCTAGTGAAGAAATTGCCGATGTGGAAGAAGCTTATTATGCTCTGAAACAGATGGCTGACAATATCCATACGCGATTGGGTATTGACCCTAAAACTGACTTTCTCCAGAAGTGGGCATTAACAGGTTTCAAGTTGGCTATTGAAAACGGATTTGAAATTCCGAAACTTCTGGGCAGGCCAACCAAAGAGCCCGAAGAATCCATTGATGTTCAAAGAGCTAAATTCGTCAATTTCATTCAAAAAACAAATAAATTGACTGACAGTCAAATCGTCAGAGACTTTATGAAGTATGCAAGCGAACTTGAGACACCAGGATATTTTTTGCCAAAAAAGTTGTTTCCTATTAGGGATATGAGTACGCATTTGTCTTCAGTCTCTCGCGGAAGGGCTAAGTTACGTAATACCGATGAGTTAGGAATAGACGCTCCACCCAAAGACTGAAGTTAATTGCGAAAAAAACATGTTCCCTTTTTCGCAATATCCATATCTTGCGCGATTATTTACAGACGTACCAACGCGTTCAGGGAATAAGCCCTTGCGCGTTGGAGATTTAAAGAATGGTAACTACAACCACCCCCGAATTTGTAGATACGGAGGAGCTGGCGAGGCGTACTGGTATAGCCACCAGCACTTGGAATAAACACCGCTTAAACGGCACTGGACCTTTGTGGATTAGGGCCGGAAGGCGCGTAATCTATCGCTGGTCCGAAGTGGAAAAATGGCTGGATGCCTGCACCCGCCAATCTACAAGCGACTCTCTATCATGAGCGCGCAAAGAAAAACCCCGGCACCAGATTTTGCAGTCAGCGCCGAGGCTTTCAAAACTGAATCACCTCATTCCAAAACAAGGAAATTCACTATGCCGAACATATGCGACATACTCGCAAAAGGCAATCAAAATCGGCATGTCACGCCGGTTTGTCGTGTCCCCTCAGCCCCCCACCAACCGGATATCTTGGAGCGTGCGGCAAGAAAAATTGCTATGCGCTATGGGCTGAATATGCCCAGTGCCAGGCTCGTTGTCGAACTCGCTGGGGTGGTTGATGGAGGCCGTCATGCGTAGGCGTGCTTTCCCAATTGTGTCATTTTGCCTTGCGGCGAATGACAATGCGCCACTCTTGGTTAGAGGGCGTAACGCTGAAACCTTACTGAAGCTGCTTGAGTGCAGCCAGCGCGGCTTAACCGCCTATGACTTCAAAGGCGGGCCACCGTATCGACTCGGGGCCTATATCGCCAATTTACGCGGGCTTGGCCTCTCCATAGAAACCCAGCGAGAAACACATGATTGCGGCTGGCACGCCCGCTATGTGCTGCACACGGTGGTTACGGTTTCCCAAGTGCAGGAGGCCGTAAATGACCGATAAATTACCAATTGAAATTGCCCATTGGAAACGCTCCGTCCGTGAGACGGTGTTCGTAAAATTAACGGAGTTTAATGGTACGCCGCTGATTGAAGTGCGTAATTATTGGCTGGATGTTGACCTAAGCTGGAGGGCGACCCGCAAAGGCCTCTCGTTGGGTATGAAGCATCTTCCAAGGCTGGCAGGTGCATTGACCCAAGCTGAGGCCAAGGCGCGCGCTCTGGGCTTGCTGGGCGACTAGGAGGCCGTTGGGGTGCGGCTCTAACCGGGCTGCACCCACGACACATAATCATGGTGAAATCATTTAAATACAGCGACAGGCCTCATGCACGAATATATGAGGAATGGCTACAGTTACCGGCTTGGCGACATACCAGCGTTTATGCCCATGAACTACTGGTGCGAACTTTGGCGTCGTATAGGCAAAGAAACGGTAACAATTTTGAATGGTCAGACCGCAAGGCTGCCATTGCGATTGGTTGCTCCCGGCCAAAAGCCGCTGAGGCCATTAAAGAGCTTGTAAGGTGCGGCTGGTTCAAGGTTGAGCGTACAGGGCGGACAAGCGGGCCCAGGGCGACACGGGCGGGGGTGTATTCGCTGACCATGTATGGAGCTGAGGCTAATTCAACGCCTACAAAAGATTATGAAAAATGGAAATTCGTGGCCCATTAATGTACCACCAACGGGTATGAATCAAGCCACCAACGGCCAATAATCAAGCCACCAAAGAGGTATAGAGGCAACGCCCCTTAGTGCCGAAAAGCGTTATAACATAAGGTATTTTGCAAACTTATCTATTTTAATGAAAAACGACGTCACACATATATTATATGGATGGTGCGTTTGAGAATATCTTACATTCAGGGAAAGGCACATCCCAATCTTGTGGTTGGCTAACGCTTGTCTGAATTAAACATTTCTGGATGAAACACCCAAGCGCCAAGCGTTCCAATAAATATACAAAATACCATGGGGACACATATTATAAGCAATGCCACCACAAAATTAGAAAGCGAAGGAAAGTGCCCATTAATTACCGTTCCTATAAAAAAAATGGCGGATATAATTGTACTCGGAATAAACCAAATTAAACCAATAGAAAACCAGATTCTGAACCACATACCGAATCGAGCCAAGTCTGAAAGGAATTGTAAAAATAGACGCATAGTTATACGTACATAAAAATAATAGGGTGGTCAATTTAGGGGTGGGGGCGATTACAATACCAATGCCAATGTCAATATCCACATCTTAATATTTGACATTTTTAATGGAGTCTAATCCATGTTCACCTCATCAAATGCTAAATATTTATAGGGACCATCGCGCGCATGTATATAAGATATTTCTAATATAGACGTTGTGCGCTAAAGGGTTAACCGAAATTTCAATGATTAGGGAAACCCAATGAAATCCCGAAAAACGTTTGCAAGATGTCACAGGAAAGATTACCTTGCGAAAGATAGAGCACTGGTAGCCGAAATAATAAATCTTCAATATGGGGCTAAGGCAGGGTTATACGTATGAACGACTATGATTATAGCAAGAGCAGCATACCGTGGCCACTTAGAAGTTCTACTTTCAAATTTTCTATATATGAGGGTATTGCCCGACTTTTCTATATATGAGGGTATTGCCCGACAGGATAATGAAATGCGTTTATCCATATATTTTATAGTTATTTTTTTGGGTGCTTTGAACCCTATCAACGCTGTTGCCAAAGAGACTAAACTTCTTCCATTACAGGAGTATACAGCAAAAAATAATTTAGAAGACCCCGCTGTAACAGAGTATGTGCTTACACGCTGTTCAGCCCTTTATTTAAGCATTTCTAAAGTGCTCGATAATTCTGAGAATTTTAATGCGACCGGTGATGGGTTTTTAAAATTGTCGGCTCAACTGCTTGAGGTAATAATACAATTAAAAACCGAAGCAGGTCAAAAAAATGCTAACAAACAAGCAATCAAGGCAATAGATGGAATTTATAATTTATATATGGAAGAGGCCCATGCCAATTGGATGAAGTCAGGTGTCTATTTTGATGGATACCTAAAGGATGATATTGCAATATGCCAAATTATTATGGGCGCAAAACCATGAAAAGGCATTAGCATCCGCACTTAGGATTTCGGAGACGCACCGCAACAAAGATACTATAAAGGGGGGCCACATGAAAAGATTAGTAACAGCAATTTTAATTACATGGATTTCTATATATGGGAGTTCTGCAACTTTGGCAGCTTCATCTTACATATGTATAATTAATCATGATTACTCCCTACAGGATAATGGAACAATAAAGACTTCAGTCTGGAGTAAATCGTTTGAAGGCAATCAGTTCACTGTGGAAAAGAGCGATGGCGCTATAACTGGATCAACATTAACAACAATTTTGGCAAATGAAACAAAAATTATTAACGCAGGGTCTAAAGAAAATTCATTCAAAGCTGTTGCCTATTTCAAAAATCAGGTGCAAATTATTGAAATACAAGAGTTTAGGTCAAGCAAAAGCAAACCTTTTGTTGCATTGTCAATGGGCGGTGCGGGCATAATCAGTGGCTTATGCCAGTAGTTGGGTCGTAGGCATCAAATTATGTGCCAATTCGGGAATTCCGTTTGTCGGTTTGCTAACTAAGTTAAAACAAAAATACGCAATGTTCCAAGAAATCTACATTCTTGAAAGCGGGTTTACTGAGAGCGCTTGCGTGTCGGTAATTGACATGAAAACGGTTTTTGAGACCGTTGGGTTTTTGAGCTGTGTTAACCCATCCCAGTTCAAGTGACGATGAGGGCTGGGCAAAGTATGGTGTATGAATCGGTGTCCCAAACTAATCAGCTTGGTTGCACGTTGGTAGCACGACCATTGCTGGCCGAAGCTGGATTTCTGTAAGTTATTGAAAAACTTGGTGAGCCCGTCCGGGTTCGAACCGGAGACCTACTGATTAAAAGTCAGTTGCTCTACCAGCTGAGCTACGGGCCCTGACCAAGGCGCGGAAACTAACAGGACCCGCGCGGTGGTCAACACCTGATCTGTATTTGTCGGAAGACTCTTTTCAGTGAGTGCAAGAGGCCAGCTTATGTAATAATTGCATGGTTAAATTCGACAATCACAACCAAAGGCTTGCCCCGGCGCGTTGATCAAACTAGGTCGTAGGCCAAGCAGATTCAAGATAGAGAGCAAACCGATGAGCAGACCCGTCAGGTCGCGCAATGCGTTGATCTTTATCTTTATAACGGTTTTAATCGATATGGCCGGGTTCGGCATTATTATGCCAATCCTGCCTGATCTGATTCGTGAATTAACCGGCAAGGATCTGGCTGGGGCCAGCTATTATGCCGGGGTCTTGTTATTTGCCTTTGCCGGTATGCAGTTTATTTGCGCACCACTGGTGGGTAATTTAAGTGACCGTTTTGGTCGGCGGCCTGTTTTGCTGTTTTCCCTGGCCGGGTTTAGCATTAATTATGCACTGATGGCCTTTGCCCCCAGCTTTACCTGGTTGCTGGTCGGGCGCCTGGTTGCCGGGGCGTTTGGGGCAACCTTTGCCACCGCCGGGGCATTTATTGCCGATGTTTCCACACCGGAAAAACGGGCTGCCAATTTTGGTCTGATCGGGGCGGCGTTTGGCGTTGGGTTTATTTTGGGGCCGGTATTGGGCGGTCTATTGGCCGGTTACGGTCTGCGTGCCCCGTTTTTTGCGGCGGCCATTCTGGCCATGACCAACTTCGTTTATGGCGTATTGGTTTTGCCCGAAACGCTGACTTTGGAAAAGCGGCGTAAATTTGAATGGCGACGTGCCAATCCTTTGGGCGCTTTGGCACATTTGCAGATGCGTCCTGTGGTGCTGGCCATGGCCTGGGTCATGCTGTTTTTTGGCATTGCCAATCAGGTTTATCCCTCAGTCTGGGCGTTTTACACCCAGGAAAAATTTGGCTGGACCCCCCTTGATATTGGCATCTCGCTTGGGGTTGTCGGGCTGGTCTTTGGTCTGGGGCAGGCGCTGGTAACACGCTGGGCCATTCCCCGGTTTGGCGAGGTTCGTTCCGCTTTGATTGGCCTTGTGGTCATGGTGTTCAGCTATACCGCCTACGCACTGGTAACGACGGGCTGGCAGCTTTATGTGGTGATTGCCGCGTCCTTCCTGTCCGGGCTGATCAATCCGGCAATACAGGGGATCATGTCCAATCGCACGTCCGAATCCGAACAGGGTGAATTACAGGGCGCTTTGGCCAGCATTGCCGCACTGGGGGCGCTGATCGGGCCGGTGATTTTTACCAGCCTTTTTGGCATTTTCAGCGCCAAAGACAAGGTTGTGTATTTTCCGGGTGCCCCTTTTTTAGGGGCTGCCATTATGGCAGCACTGGCTCTGCTCTGGTTTGGATTTGCCATCAAAAAAATGAAACTCCATCCCCATGTGGCTGAGTGAGTATGGAACTTTTTTGGAAAAGATATTTTCGAGCGATGAAAAAAGCTGCTGTGTTTATGCTTTTTGGCCTCATTGCGTTGATCGCTTTATGGAAAGTATCTGGTGCCGTAACATTTATAATAATTATTTTCCCACTTATGATTATTGCAAATTTTGTAGCATTTCATGGGTGGTCAGAACCTTTTGATGATGAAGAACATGACTAATAATTTTTCTAATTTCGAGTTTGACCTAAAGGCCACTGACGGCGCGGCGCGCACCGGGGTTTTGCATACGCCACGAGGTGACATTCGCACCCCGGCATTCATGCCCGTGGGCACGGCGGCCACGGTTAAGGCCATGACCATGGATATGGTCAGGGGTGCCGGCGCGGATATTATTCTTGGCAACACCTATCACCTCATGTTGCGGCCGGGGGCGGAGCGCATGAAACGCCTCGGTGGGCTGCATAATTTTTCTACATGGGATGGCCCGATCCTGACCGATTCTGGCGGCTTTCAGGTGTTTTCGCTAGCGGCCCTGGCCAAAAAATCCGAAGAAGGGGTGGCTTTTCAAAGTCATATTGATGGCTCGCGCCACATGTTGACCCCCGAACGGTCAATCGAAATCCAGGCTGATTTGCTGGGCGCGGACATCTCCATGCAGTTTGATGAATGCACACCCTTTCCTGCCACCCATGAGGAAGCCAAAACCTCGATGGAGCTTTCCCTGCGCTGGGCTGAACGTTCAAAAATGGCTTTTGGCAAGCGAGACAGCCAGGCACTCTTTGGCATTGTGCAGGGCTCAGTTTTTGAAAATTTGCGCAGATGTTCTGCCAAGGCTTTGATTGATATGAGCTTTGATGGCTATGCTGTCGGTGGCTTGGCTGTGGGCGAAGGATTTGATGCCATGGTCCGCACACTGGACTATACCGTGCCGCTTTTGCCAAAAACCCATCCTCGATACCTGATGGGTGTGGGGCGACCCATCGATATTATCGAGGCCGTGGCGCGCGGCATTGATATGTTTGATTGCGTTATCCCAACCCGGTCGGGCCGCCACGGGCAGGCATGGAGCGATGCCGGGCCGGTAAATTTGAAAAAAGCCTGTTTTGCTGAAGACTTGTCCCCATTGAATGAAACCATAGATTGCCCGGCAAGCCGTGATTATTCACACGCTTATTTGCATCATCTGGTGCGCGCCAATGAATATCTGGGTGCGATATTATTGTCCTGGCATAATGTCGCGTATTATCAGGATTTAATGTCCAGAATTCGCGCGGCGATTGCTGCCGGAACGCTGGATGCGCTCCGGCAAAAAATCGCAAATGCTCAGTCTTGATGCTGTTCAGGTTGAGCCGGTTCCGTAGCTGCCGCCGCAGCGGGAGCAGATGATGGTGCCGGTGCCTGATCGCACCGGTTACCCTGATACAGCCCAACAATGTAATACCAGCGCTTTTGCGCCGATTCTTTGCGAGCGGCTTCAGCGGCAGCGCGACGTTTGCCGGATGATTTGGCGGCCTGTCCAAGAAGGCTAACCGCACCACCGGCACGGCCACCAAGTTTACTGGCAAGTCCGGAGTGCAATATGCCTTGGCTAATGGCCGTTTCGCCAATTCTTGCAGCCATGGTTCCACCAAAGACACCCCCTTCAGGGGCGCCGCCAAGTATGGTTTGCATAGTGTTGGCTTCACTTGCCAATTGATCACAGCCGAGGCGTGCGTCCCCCAATACAATGGGTTGTACGGGCTGTGGTAATGGCGCCTTGTTTTTTTTGGCTTCGGCGGTGGATGCCAGCGCAGCCACACCCATAGCGCAAACCGCCAGTGTCCGTAATTTCATGATGATCCCCTTTTAATAGTAACCGCAGTCATGCGTCAGCACATATCTACGCAATTTTGTCACTGGCGACATCACCCCGTGGGGTGATTATGGCTTGGGGGCAAAAAGAGAAATTTATTTTCCGCCAGGCGGCATGAAACTATCTTTCCAGCGTTTGTTCGGCTGGTTTGGATCGACCGGTTTTTCCTTGCCAAAATAAGGCGCTTGGGTAATCAGGGGGGCGGCGGGTGGTTTGCACCCTTTGGCCAGTCCATAACCTTTCAGAAAAGCGCGGCGGCGCCGCCCGTTATCAAAGCGCTCGTCATAGTGTTTTTTGGCTTTTCTGGCACCGGTTACAGTTCTTACCACTGGGCGCAAGGGTATGATGGAGCTTGCAATACCGCCAATGACATCCAGTGTGGTTTCACTGGCGCTGTTGCTTTTTCTGGCAATTTCCTCAGCGGCCAGAATGTCTGTATCCGGCTCAATAAGCGCCACATCAAGGTCGGCAATTTGCCTTCTGATTTCCTTACAGTTAAGGCCGCGATTTACGGTATAAATATAACCCAGATTTTCCAGAAAATCTGGCGGCACCGGGGTTTTAAGGTTGAGATCTGTCAGGGGTGAAGCAACCGCACCTGGCAGGCCTTCGCGGGTTTGCGCAATCGTGCCACCTGGTTTTTGTCCCGTTTTTGCTGCCTGCCTGTGCTCTTTACTCAGGCTGGGAACTTTCTGGCGAGAGATAACCGGGCCGGATTTTTGCGTAACCGGGGCGGGTGAGTTTGTGCTGCAGGCATTTAGGATCAGCGCCATACCAAACATGGGTATCAAGAAACTTTGCGCACACATTCTGGCGGGTAAGGTCATAACTTGCCTTATGGCTTCACAGGCTTGCAACATAAAGGCCGGTAAAACCGGTGGCAAGTGTGGCCTATGGGTTATCAGCCCTTCATTGCGAGCGTCTTTATTACTGTGTAGGCTCTTAAACATAATAAAAGGGATGTGGAATGAATAATTCTATTCGATATATTTTGCTCGCCATTTTTCTTTTAGCATTATCAGCGCAATATGCGATTGCCGACATACCAGTAGAAAATGCAGATATTGATGACCCATACGCAAAGTTGTATTCGGTTAATACGCGGGCTAATTCGGAACTGAGTTTTCAGTCAATAGACCTGTTACTGCAACATATTGTTACAAATTTTGGCCCATCGGATCGGGTCAGTATGTCGTCTCCCAATGTGTATGGCATGCGGGTTATGACGACAGGGCACCAGGGCCCGGCAGCACTGGAAGGCAACCGGATCGCATTTTCGCGATTCACAAAAAATTTGAAAATTTCAATTACCAATTACAGGAAGAATTTAGAAAAAATTGGCACAGAGATGAATGTCGACGATTTATCTCTTCAGCAGCAACTGGCTTACTGGTATAATCTACACAACATAGCCGTGATTGAACAAATCGCCCTGCACTATCCAGTGAAATATCCGGAAAATATTCGCTATGGGCGACCTCCAGTAAAGTTTGATGATGCAAAAACTCTTAACATTAAGGGCATCCCTCTCAGCTTGCGTGATATACGCACCAAAATCGTATATAAATTATGGCAAAACCCTTTGGCAATCTATGGTTTTTTTCATGGTTCTGTTGGCGGGCCCAGTATTCAGACCCAAGCCTATACCGAAGACAATGTTGTGGAAATGCTGGAAGATAATGCTATTGAATTTGTGAATTCTCTTCGCGGGGTACGAAAATTTGGCAACAAAGTATATGTATCGCGGTTTTACCGTGAGGCAGAGGTTCTGTTTCCAGATTGGCAAAAGGATTTGAAGACGCATTTACTGAACTACGCCGAACCTATGGTGCAAGGTGAGCTGGATAATTACTACGCACTGGTTGTCAAAGAGAAATTCAAGCGCGTGGCCGACTTGATTGGTGGCCGCTTAAATAACAAGGTTGGCAGGGGCATTGGATCAACAGAACCTGGTGCCATTCTGCGTGCGGCCATGATGAAAGCCAGGGCCAAGAAAAATTACCGCATCTTTAGACGCAACCGTGCAAGGACCAAGCAGCCAGTTGACAGGGAAAGAATAGTTATTATTGGCGAAGACCGTGATGCTGGCGATAATGCGACCAGTGAAACTGATGACATGGATAATAAAAAAAGCGAACGAAGATAACCGCTGACTGATCTGACGGCGATCACTAATGTTGCGACACCGGGGGCGAGAGTGCTATTGCCTTGAAAAAGGGATTCAACCATGAAGCACATTCTTGAAGAACTGGAAAACCGTCGCGAAGCTGCGCAGGCTGGCGGCGGCACAGCACGGATCGAAAAGCAGCACGCCAAAGGAAAATTAACGGCGCGCGAGCGCCTTGAAATCCTGCTCGATGAAGGCAGTTTTGAAGAATATGACATGTTTGTTGAACACCGTTGTCATGATTTTGGCATGAATGATAAAACCGTGCCCGGTGATGGTGTGGTTACGGGACAGGGCACCATAAATGGGCGTCTGGTTTATGTGTTTGCCAAGGACTTTACCGTAATGGGGGGGTCGCTGTCGCTGGCCCATGCACAAAAGATTTGTAAAGTGCAGGATATGGCACTGAAAAATGGTGCCCCTATTATCGGTCTCTTTGATGCCGGTGGCGCCCGGATTCAAGAAGGCGTCGATGCCCTTGGCGGCTATGCCGAAGTGTTTCAGCGCAATGTGCTGGCCTCTGGCGTCATTCCCCAGATTTCAGTGATTATGGGGCCGTGCGCAGGCGGTGATGTTTATTCGCCGGCCATGACCGATTTTATCTTTATGGTTCGCGACACATCTTATCTTTATGTGACCGGCCCGGAGGTTGTAAAAACCGTTACCAATGAAGTGTTTACACACGAAGAACTTGGTGGTGCCAAGATGCACGCCAAAGTTTCTGGCGTAGCCGAAGGGGCGTTTGACAATGATTTTGAAGCGTTAACCCAGGTGCGTCGCCTGATAGATTTTCTACCCGCCAGTAATCGTGAAGAACCGCCGCACTGGCCCAGCTTTGATGAGGCCGAACGTCTGGTCCCGGTGTTGGATACGCTGATCCCGGCCAACCCCAATATGCCCTATAATATGAAGGAACTGGTGTCGAACGTGGCTGATGAAGGTGATCTTTTTGAAATCATGCCAGAATTTGGTGCCAACATCATCACCGCCTTTGGCCGTATGGAAGGCCGCACCGTGGGTTTTGTGGCTAATCAACCCATGGTTCTAGCCGGTGTTCTGGATATTGATGCCAGCAAAAAAGCCGCCCGTTTTGTGCGGTTTTGCGATGCCTTTGATATTCCGCTCATCACTTTTGTTGATGTGCCTGGCTTTTTACCCGGCACTCGTCAGGAATCGGGCGGTCTAATCAAACACGGTGCCAAATTGCTCTTTGCCTATGCCGAAGCCACGGTGCCAAAAGTGACGGTGATCACCCGCAAAGCCTATGGCGGTGCCTATGACGTTATGGCCTCCAAGCATTTGCGCGGTGATGTGAATTACGCCTGGCCCAGTGCTGAAATTGCTGTCATGGGGGCCAAGGGCGCGGTGGAGATTATTTTTCGCGGGGAGGCCGGCGATCCAGACAAGATTGCCGCCCGCACCAAGGAATATGAAGACAATTTTGCCAATCCCTTCATTGCCGCCCAGCGTGGATATATTGATGATGTGATTATGCCGCATTCCACACGAAGAAGACTGGTTCGGGCCTTGCGCACTTTGCGCCATAAAGAACTTCGCAACCCATGGAAAAAGCACGACAACATTCCGCTTTAAGAATTGTTCCGACCACCGTGATAACCTTCCGGTAACCCTGATGTGCTGCAATGGCTGGCTAAACGGGAGAGCCATTATGCAGAGCCAGCGCGTAAACGATTTGATCGAGCAATATGGCAAATACGCACCCATGAGTTTGAATGAAGCAAGCGCTCTGACCACCAGGGCATTTGCTGACGAACCGGCCAGCCGTGATGAAGCCGAAAGCCTTCTTTGCGCCAGCACTTTGTTTGCAGCCCAGGATTTTGGCTGGCGGCATATTGTTGCGCAAGAAGTTCGTCGCAGCCTTCTAAACGATACGGCGCATGATGAGATGCAAGCCGGAGCCGAAGATTGGTTGATCGTCACCTTAACCTCGAATCAAGTCCCGGATGCCATTCAATTGGAACTTATTCAGGCGATCATGCAATGTGCCACGAACACCACAGAACGTCTGGGCCGCCTTGGCCTGCGTGCCGCGCTTACCTGCTTGCAAAACGCTCCCGCTGAGGCCTTGCAAGTAGAGATCAATACCGCTTAACTGGTTATTTTATCTGCAAAATTCTTTGGCACCAGGAAAATGGCGCATGGGGCCTCGCGCACAATATCGCGCGATGGAGCGCCATCAAACAAGGCCCGCCATGCCCCTTTCTGGTGGGTGCCAACAACGATCAGTTCCGCCTCTTTTTGCTTGGCAAAATTGGTAATTTCACTGGCAGGCTCCCCGGTAAGCACACTGGCATCTGCAAATTCATAAGCACGTTTGGCTATGGCTTTAAGTTGCTCTTCCCGCTCTGCTTTGGCAATGCGATCCGCTTCCAGATTGGCTTCTGATGGCATCATGGCGGTTGCCCCTAAAGGATCAGCAATGCCGGTCGCCATGGCGAGAGGCAGGTCCGGCCAGACATCAACAACCCAGAGCTTGGCTCCATCCCGGCGGGCCAGCATGGCAGCCGTCTCCAGCACCCCTGGGGCCAGGTCATCATCAAGGTTAATAGCAGCAACAATATTTTGAAATCGCATAATACGCTCCAATGGTTTTTCGTTAACTACCAATATGGTTGTAATTCATCACAGGAAAAGAGACATTGCGCCGCAGGCAAGATTTATATCATTTAATTTAATCATTAGAGAGATGGTCAAATGAGTGCAATACCCCGCTTATCCGCCAGTGCGCTGACAAAGAATATTGCGGCTGGACAAATCAGTGCCGTAGAAGCCCTGCAGGCCTGTCTCAAACAGGTTGACGCAAGTAACAAGGCCATAAACGCGGTTATCACCCTTGATGTTGAGCGGGCGATGGATCGGGCCAAAGAGGCTGATAATGCCCTGGCGAAGGGGAACAACTGGGGACCACTGCATGGTCTTCCCATGACCATCAAGGATAGTTGGGAAACTGAAGGCTTGCGCACAACCGCCGGGGCAAAAGTTTATGCCGATCATATCCCCAAAACCGATGCCGTGCCTGTGGCGCGCCTGAAGGCGGCCGGGGCTATCGTCTTTGGTAAAACCAACTTACCCGCCCATGCCGCCGATATCCAGACCGATAATCCGCTATTTGGCAGAACCAATAATCCATGGGATCATACAAAAACGGCAGGCGGATCATCTGGCGGCGCAGCGGCGGCACTGGCCTGTAAGATGACGCCGCTGGAACTGGGTAGCGATCTGGCCGGTTCCATTCGGGTGCCGGCCGCCATGTGCGGTATTTACGGCCACAAACCCAGCTTTCGGTCCATCCCGATGCGGGGGCATATTCCCGGCCCGCCAGGCACGTTAAGCGAGGCGGATTTGGCTGTGGCCGGTCCGTTGGCGCGCCATGCAGAAGACCTGAAACTGGCCATGCAGGTATTAAGTGGACCATCCGCGCGAGAATCCAGAGCCTGGTCACTGAAATTTCAACGGCCACGTCATAAAGTCATAAAAGATTATCGGATTGCCTGTTGGTTTGATGATCCCTTTTGCAAAGT
>JAJFFP010000072.1 GCA_021776595.1 Robiginitomaculum sp.
TGTGCCTAATGCACGTTTTGCCGTAAATTTGCCAGCATTTGCTCTTTTCATCTGTCACAAGAATCCTATTTAATTAAAGTGATATAGGATTTATGCTACGTTGGTTGATGGAATAGAGATTGTGCGTGAACAAATGACAATAATGTCTGGTGGCAAGGATGGTCGCCCTGAGGACCATGAAGATGACGGCCCCCAGACCGGTGTTGTCGAGAAGACCCGCGCCCGGACGCGCCGACCATCAATGTATCGGGTGTTGTTGCTCAATGATGATTATACGCCAATGGAATTTGTCGTCGATATTCTGGAGCAGATATTTCATAAATCCCGTGATGAGGCAGTGGCCATCATGCTGAATGTTCACCAGAGCGGGGTTGGGGTTTGCGGCGTTTATTCGTTTGATGTGGCCGAGACCAAAGTAGCCCAAGTGGCCATGCTTGCCCGTGAGCACGAACACCCCTTGCAATGCACCATGGAAAAAGCCTGAATTAGTTACCGGAGAATTTATGCCCTCATTTACCCCAGCACTTGAAGAAAGCCTGCAACGCGCCGTTCTTTTTGCCAATGAGCGCCGTCATGAATATGTGACGCTGGAACATTTACTGCTGAGCCTGCTGGATGATGAGGATGCCGCCGAAGTTTTTAAATCATGTGCCGCCGATGTGGATAGCTTACGCGATCATCTGCAAGGCTATATTGATAACGAACTGCACACTCTGATCGTTGAAAACCATAATGGTGATGCCCGCCCAACGGCAGGGTTTCATAAAGTGGTGCAGCGCGCGGTGATTCATGTGCAATCAGCCAATCGTGATGTCGTATCCGGGGCCAATGTGCTGGTGGCGATGTATGCGGCGCGTGAAAGCCATGCGGTTTATTTCCTGCACGAGGTGGATGTAACGCGCTTTGATGTGGTGCGGTTTTTATCCCACGGTGTGCCCAAGGGTGCCGAAGCCGCCTCTATCCCGTTTTTTGAACAAGATGAGGATGATGAGGAAACACCGCAAAAAGAACCAACCGCCCTGCAAAATTATTGCGTTAATTTGAATGAGAAAGCCAAGGCCGGTGATATTGATCCGTTGATTGGGCGCGATGCCGAGGTGGAGCGCTGTATCCAGGTTTTATGCCGCCGCCGTAAAAACAATCCGCTGCTGGTGGGTGATCCAGGTGTGGGCAAAACCGCCATTGCCGAGGGTTTGGCTCGCAAAATTGTCGAAGGCAAAACCCCTGAAATTTTGCACGAAAGCACGATATTCTCTCTGGATATGGGCTCATTGCTGGCGGGCACACGCTATCGCGGCGATTTTGAAGAACGCTTGAAAAACGTGGTCAAGGAACTGGAAGATACCGAAGGTGCCATTCTCTTTATTGATGAAATTCATACGGTGATCGGCGCCGGGGCTACATCGGGTGGGGCCATGGATGCCTCAAACCTGCTCAAACCTGCCTTGCAATCGGGGGTGCTGCGCTGTATGGGCTCGACCAGTTATAAGGAACACCGCCAGCATTTTGAAAAAGACCGGGCGCTGGCGCGGCGTTTTCAGAAAATTGATGTGGTTGAACCTTCCGAGGAGGATACGGTCAAAATCCTTGCCGGTCTGAAGCCTTATTTTGAGAAATTTCACGAGGTGCGTTATACGCTGGATGCGCTTAAAACCGCCGTTACGCTTTCCGCACGCTATATCAATGATCGAAAATTGCCCGATAAAGCCATTGACGTCATCGACGAAGTAGGTGCCGGGCAGCGTTTATTGCCACCTTCAAGGCGTAAAAAAACCATTGGGGTCAAGGAGATAGAGGCCATTGTTGCCAAGATTGCGCGCATCCCGGCCAAATCTGTCTCCAAAAATGATGAGAAGGCACTGATGAGCCTTGAGGCCGATCTTGCCCGTGTCGTATTTGGCCAGGATAAAGCCATCGGACAGGTGGCTTCGGCCATTAAAATGGCCAGGGCCGGTCTGCGAGAGCCGCAAAAACCCATCGGTTGTTATCTCTTTTCCGGCCCCACCGGAGTTGGTAAAACCGAAGTGGCCCGTCAACTGGCCTCGGTGCTGGGGGTGGAGTTGTTGCGCTTTGACATGTCCGAATATATGGAGCGCCACAGCGTGGCGCGCCTGATCGGGGCACCGCCGGGTTATGTCGGGTTTGATCAGGGCGGTCTTTTGACCCAGCAGGTGGATCAGCACCCCCATAGTGTTTTGTTGCTGGACGAGATCGAAAAAGCCCATGCGGATGTGTTTAATATCTTGCTTCAGGTGATGGATAATGGCTCGCTAACCGATTCAAACGGCAAGCGCGTTGATTTTCGTAATGTTATCCTGATCATGACCACTAACGCCGGGGCATCGGATGCTGCCAAAAATGCCATCGGCTTTGGCCGGGGCAAGCGCGAGGGTGAAGACACCGAGGCCATCAAACGCCTGTTCACGCCGGAATTTCGCAATCGTCTGGACGCGACCATCGGTTTTGCTGCGCTGGGCGAAGATACCATTGGCCGGGTCGTGGAAAAATTCATGATGCAACTGGAATACCAATTGGGCGAGCGCAATATCAGCTTTGAGCTAACCGATGCGGCCCGTGACTGGCTGGGCACACGCGGGTATGACGAAGCCTTTGGCGCCCGGCCACTGGCCCGCACCATTCAGGAGCATGTTAAAAAACCGCTATCGGATGCGATTCTGTTCGGGGCTTTGAAAAACGGTGGGTTGGTTAAGGTGGATATTGACCTTGAGGATGCCGACAAGCTGAAATTTGAGGTATTCCCCGAAGAACCCAAACGCAAAGCCGCACCAAAATCAGGCAAAAAACCTCGTGTCAAAACCAAAACCCGCTGAGCCAGCGCTTTGCTTGCGTCAGATGCCGGGGCGTTATTGCGTGGCCAGACTGGCCGTGGATGCACCCATACCGGCTGACTTTTTTACCGGCGAGGGCTTTTCATCACTGACCCGAACCGATGATGAATTGTCACTGGTTTATGCGCAGGGGCGAACATTTGAAACGCAAAAGTGCGAAACGGACTGGATAGGGTTTCGGGTGCAGGGCGTTCTGGATTTTGCGCTGGTGGGCATATTGGCACGGCTCAGCGGTACGCTGGCCGATGCCGGGGTCAGCCTGTTTGCCATCTCTACCCATGATACAGATTATCTTTTTGTCAAAGCCGAACAAGAGGCCGAAGCACGCAAGGCGCTGGTAAAGGTCGCGCAAATGGCCGACTAATTCATAGCTTTCATTTTACACAACTCGTTCTGGTAATCCATCCTTCGACAAGCTCAGGATGAGGTGAGTGTTGTTGTGAAATGGATTACCGGGACATGCCCGATAATGACAGCTTGTTTGCTAACAACTTATCCCCCCGGCACACCGCGTATCGGGCTGTCGATAATTTCCAGTGAATTTTCAAAAGGCGGAGCAAGACGGCCTTCGCGTTCAAAACGCCGGTTCAGATTGTTCACACGCAAAACCGCATCATGGGCGAGATCGGCATAAAAAAGATTAAACGGGTCGGGTTTGAAACGGCTGCCAAGGCTGTGTTTTTTGCGTAAGGAATGCGATGCTGGCCGTTCAATCTGCAATATGCCATCCACGCATTGCGCCGGGGTTTGAGCGGGCATGGGGGCAGGGGCGGTGCCCCATTCCAGCCCGGTGGCTGCGGCCGCACCCCGATGCGCCTGACGCGGCGCGAGCGCGGTCGAGGTGCTACCAAGAACGGGGTTTACACAAGCCAGTTTACGCCCCTTGGTCAGGCGCAACATGCCTTGCGCATCCCAAACCATGGAGCGCTCTCTAAAGCGTCTGATTTCGGCGGTTTCCCTGGGCATAAACGCGCCATAGGCTACGATACAGCGCGAATCTTTTGGGGTTTCACACAGGAAAAACTCTTTTAGGGAACTGTCAAAAAGGTCAAGGGGGACAGCAAAATCAATAATATAGGCTGCCGCCAGTCGCTCGCGCAAATAAGGGTCGTAAAACCGGTCCTGAAGAAGGCCAAGCACATGCAGGCCCCCTTGCTCGGTTCCGGCAAGAATAATGGGGCCTGTGCCATCAGTTCTGGCTATAAACGTGTCAAAGGCCGCTAATACATCCCTATAGGCCAGCTTGCGCGCCTCGCGGGCATCGCGCCGGATGGTTAAAAAGGAAAATAAAGAGGCCGAACGATATAGCGGGATGGAAACCTTACCGGCATTGGCAAATGGCCCGGCCCAGTTGGGGATGGCCACATGCCATAACCGTTCCAGCGGTTTGGGCGCATCCATTGGTGTATTCCATTCCTTGCCACCCCAATACACTGTTGGCGTGACCATAAACACACTGGCTCCCTCCGTTTTAACCGGTTCAATGGCCCAGCCGGAACGGTCACCATAATTGGGGGGGGCGGGGGGCGTATAGGTCTGGTAGGGAATGCTTGGATCGAGCAAAAAACGAAAAAGGTTATCGCGTGATAAAAACGCGAATACTGCCAGTAATACCAATAACCCAAGGCCGCCATAGAGGCCGATACGAATTAAATGCGCTTTGGTTAGGGGCATGACGTTATCCTGGGGGCGAATCAGATCATAATTGTGCCACAGGGTCCAGATACATGCCCAGTTATAAATTTGGCAGGCCTTGTATGCTCTGGCAAAAATGCCCATTTACTGCTCTGACCATACCGGATGGCAATCATGAATAAGAAAAATAAAAAAGAACCTCTGGATCATGAACCTTTGGTCAAGCCACCGCGTCACAAACTGCTCTTGTGGCTGCGCAACAGTTTTTTAACCGGGATTGTGGTGTCGGCACCGATCGGGGCGACCATATGGCTGGTGTGGAGTTTTTTGCGCTGGGTGGACGGGCGCATCGTGCCGCTGGTGCCCGAACGCTATAATCCGGAAACTTATCTGCCCGTAAGCGTTCCTGGCCTGGGTCTGTTAATCTCCGTAATCGCGCTGACAATTCTTGGTGCCTTAACGGCGAATTTTTTTGGTCGCACGTTATTGAGTTTGGGCGAGCGCCTTGTTGAGCGTGTGCCACTGGTCAGTAGCATTTACGGCACTGTCAAACAAATCGTGCAAACCATTTTATCGCAACAAGAACGTAGTTTTGATCAGGTTGTATTGCTGGAATACCCCCGCAAGGGCACCTATGCGGTGGGATTTGTCTCCGCACCGGCGCAAGGGGAGATTGCCAAGGCGCTGGGTGAAGGTGTGGTAGGGGTTTTTATTCCTACTGCCCCCAACCCCACCTCTGGTTTTCTGATTTATGAAAAACGGGAAAACCTGATCGTGCTGGATATGCCGGTTGAGGCCGGTGCCAAGCTGATTATTTCGGCGGGTCTGGTCTATCCCAATGGTGCAGGTAATCAGCCGGACGAGAGCAAACGCACCGCCTGATCCTGTGCAAAAAGATAGAGAAGCTGGCGCAGGGCAATCCCGCGTTTTCCTGCAAGGTCAGGATCATTCTGGGCAATCAGGCGCGCTTGGGTATTGGCCAGATCAAGAAGTTCCGCATCGGTTTCAAGGCGGGCAAAATGATTTTTGGGCAGGCCGCTTTGGCGCATACCCAGCAAATCGCCCATGCCGCGCAGTTTCCAGTCGGTTTCAGCAATCAAAAACCCGTCATCGGTTTCGCGCAGGGTTTTCAGGCGCGTTTTTGCGGTTTCTCCCAGCGGTGGTTTATATAGCAATAAACAAGATGATGGGCGCGCTGAGCGACCGACACGGCCACGTAATTGATGCAATTGTGCCAGCCCAAAGCGCTCGGCCTGTTCAATCACCATGACGCTGGCTTCGGGCACATCCATGCCCACTTCCACTACGGTGGTGGCCACCAGTATTTGTATTTCTCCGGACTTGAAAGCCAAAGACAGTCTTTCCTTTTCCCTGGCCGGCATACGCCCGTGTATCAGGCCGATATGGTCACCAAAGCGGGATTTCAGGTCCTCGAAGCGCGCTTCTGCGGCAGCCAGATCGACTTTATCGCTCTCCTCAACCAGCGGACAAACCCAATAGCCGCGACCGCCATCCTCAATTAATTTGCCAAGCCGGCTAATCACATCCTCCAGCCGATCGAGCGGTAATACCCGTGTGGCAATTGGCTGTCTTCCCGGTGGTTTTTCATCCAGCATAGAGAGGTCCATGTCGCCATAAACCGCCAGTGCCAGGGTGCGAGGTATGGGGGTGGCTGTCATCACCAGCAAATCCGGCCTTGCCCCTTTTCGCGTAAGGCGCAAACGATCCGATACGCCAAAGCGGTGCTGCTCATCAATGATAACCAGCGCCAGATTATTAAATTCGACGCCTTCCTGAAACAGGGCATGGGTGCCACAAATCACATTGGTTTTACCGCTTTGCAGATCACTCAATATTCTGGCGCGTTCCTGTCCCTTGTCCCGCCCGGTCAGGACATCGAGGGTTATGCCTGCACATTTAAGCAAGGGTGCCAGAGATTGCGCATGTTGGCGGGCCAGAATTTCTGTGGGGGCCATGAGTGCGCATTGGCCACCTGCTTCTACGGCGCGGGCCGCCGCCAGGGCAGCTACAAAGGTTTTTCCTGAACCTACATCCCCCTGTAACAGTCGCATCATGCGTTCAGGCTTGGCCATATCGGCTTCTATTTCTGCAAATACGCGGCTTTGCGCTCCGGTTGGGGTGAAGGGGGCATTATCCAGTATGGCCTGCACTTTTCGCCCATCGCCGGTTAATGCCAGACCGCGTTTGGCGCGCCGGTGTGCGCGCACCAGCGCCAGGGCAAGTTGCCGGGAGAGCAGCTCATCATAGGCGAGGCGGCGGCGCACCGGGCTTTGTTCGTCCAAAACATCCAAATCGGTCGGCTGGTGTATTGCAATAAGGGCCTTGTGCCATGAAGGCCATTGCTGTGCTGCCAGCAGGCCGGGATCAACCCATTCTTCAAGCTCTGGTGCGCGTTCCAGTGCCCCGGCAATGGCTTTGCGCAGGGTTTTGGCGGCCAAACCCTGCGTCATGGGATACACCGGTTCAATGGGTGGTATTTCATCGGCATTTTGCGGCAACACGATGTAATCCGGGTGCAGCATCTGAATTTCACCGCTAAAGTGTTCAACCTTGCCACTGACGATACGGCGCTCGCCGGGGGGGAGTTGCCGCATGAGATAGTCCGGACGGCCATGAAACCAGGTCAGGGTCAAAAACCCGGTTTCATCATGGGTGCGCACCCGATAAGGCAAGCCGCGCCGGGGCGGCGGGGCATGTTTCTCTATCTCCACCTCAAAACTGGCAATCTGGCCGTCAATGGCGTTGGCGACCCCTGGCCGTGATCGCCGGTCGGTCAGGCTGACCGGCATCATGAACAAAAGGTCCAAGACGTGTCGTGCGTCCAGCTTTTCCAGATTTTGCGCCACTTTTGGCCCCACACCCGGCAGGGTGCAGGTATCAGCAAAAAGCGGAAAGAGAATTTGAGGCCGCATGGCTGGAGTATAACTGAAGATCAATCAGGGGGCTAATAGAGTGTTTGTAACGCCCCGGCATCATAATCTTTTAACGCATCCAACTGCCCATGTTTGATTTTTTGCGCCCACAAAGGGTCCTGCAATAATGCACGGCCTACCGCGACGAGATCAAATTCGCCTCTATCCATACGCTCTTCAATGTCATCAAGTGCGGACTGCGCCGAACCTTCGCCCATAAACGCGCCGATAAAATCACTGGACAAACCAACCGAGCCAACGGTGATGGCGGGCAGGCCGGTCAGCTTTTTCGCCCAGCCGGCAAGGTTCAGCGTAGAGCCTTCAAATTCCGGCTCCCAATAGCGCCGCTGGGAACAATGCAGTATGTCTACACCCGCATCCACAAAGACCTTCAAAAAGGCCTCCAATTGCTGTGGGCTAGTGGCCAGTTTGGCATTATAGTCCTGTTGTTTCCATTGCGAGAAGCGCAAGATAATCGGTAAATCATTACCGATGGCTTTGCGACATTCCCTGATGATTTCTGCGGCAAATTTTGCTCGATCAGACAGGCCGCCACCATAGCGATCTTCGCGCACATTCATCACTTCCCAAAAAAATTCATCGATTAGATAGCCATGGGCTCCGTGTATTTCAATCGCATCAAAGCCCAGACGGGCCGCATGTGCCGCAGAACGCGCAAAAGAGGCCACCATGTCCTCAACCTCTTTGGATGTTGGAACCGGAGCAACGGTTTTACCCTTATGGGTGCGCCCGGAAGGGCTATCGGTTAAACCTTCCGGTTCAAGTCCGGTGCCGGGTTTTCGTGTCATGCCGGTATGCCAAAGTTGCGGTGCAATTTTTCCGCCTGCTTTGTGCACATGCTCACACACCTTACCCCAGCCGTTAAGCGCATCATCGCCATGAAAAGCGGGCACATTGCTATCGCTGGAGGCACCGGGGCGGTCCACGGTCGTGCCTTCGGTGATAATCAGTCCCACATCGGCTTTGGCCCGGCGCTCATAATAGGCGGCAACATCATCGGTTGGCACACCACCGGGCGAGAAACTGCGGGTCATGGGCGCCATCACAATGCGGTTTGCCAAAGTCAGGGCGCGGCAGGAAAAGGGTTGAAAAAGAGGGGAGGTCATGTGGTTCCGATCTTGTAATTCTAAAGCAGGTTGATGAATAGACTGGGGTGGCAGGCTTGCAAAATCAATGGTGCAATACGCTTGATCAAAAAGTTTTTAACAATTTGATACGCATAGTGAATTGTTCACGACTACCATAGGTGCTTTGGGTAAGGGGACTTATCCGTGCGGCACCCCCCAATAGCGCCAGATCGGCACTGCCACCCAGGCGCCAGTTTCTGCCCAGATCATTTTCAAAAATGGCCCCGATGGAGCGTTCATAAACCCCGGCAGAAGCCTGAAAAGGCAAAAGGCTGGTGCTGGTGGCTTGTGCGGCATTGACGCCAAAAAATGCCTGCAAATGCCGGGCTGATCCCCATTTTAGTCGCACATAGGGAACCAGACGTGCCTGACGGCTTAACTCCATGGTATAGCCAGCTTCAAGATTTAACGTCTGCCCGTTGGTCACGCCGGAAATATCAGTGAAATATTCGACACTCATATAGGTTTTGTAAAACGAAAGGCCTGCAAATACACCGCCATCAAGACGCGTATCCACCTTGCCAAGCCCGGCAAAGGTGGCGGGAAGTCGGCTTTGCCGACGCCCCTGAACGCCACGCACCAAAAACCCCGCCCGCCATATCCGGTTCTTGAGCGCAATGACACCAGCGGTTCCATTTTCAAAGAAAAACGTATTTTTCCAAAAGAGTTTCAGGTCCAGATCAAGATCAAGAGCATGGGCACGCGCACCAGCAAATTCCGGCACCAGAACAAAGCCAAGGCCGTAACGGCCATGCCATGAGCTTTTTTTGTCCTGTAAATTGATCTCTGTAGCTTTGATATAAATAGGTGGCCCGGTGGTCGCCGAGCGCACATCAAAGGCGCAGGCAGAAAAGGGTGAAATGAGGACTGCCCATACCAACAGAAAAGGTATCAACCATATGGGTTTTAACATTGGGTAATGGTTTGGCACATTGTTTTTGCAAAATCATTTTTACGCGTAATCAGCGCATAATGCACTTCATAGCCTGTATGGTCGGACAGGGCGCGGCCATCAATGGTTTCACGGAAATTGCGTTCAATAAATACCGGGGTAAGCAAAGTGGCGCTACCAGAGCGGTAAAATTGTTTGTCATCAGTAAGATAAAGAATTTCTGATGCGTTGGTCTCATCCCCCAGAACACAACCCACACCGGTTTTCAGACAGGTTTCGGCAGCATCCAGGGCATTGATTTCCTCTCTGAAATATTGATAACGCACGGGCAGTTTGGTGTTGAAATCACCCGCCAGGATAATCGGCGCGTCCATGGTGGTGGTGCGGGCAAGAAATTTGGCTAAAATATCGGTTTGGGTCTGGTGCGCGCGCAGGCGCACGGCTCCCGGTGCCTTGGCCGAACGGTTTGAATTAAAATGTGAAGTGATCAACTTTACCGGTGTATCCATGCCAGGAACTGTGATTTCTGCCATCATAATGGCCTTGTTGGCCAGACAATCCAGACCTGCACAGGCCTTGCCATCAAAGGTGGTAAAGACCGGATTCTTGATTTCATAATCGCTGAGGATGATCAGACCACTGCCCATGAACTTTTGTGGTTTTGGCCGTTTGCTGTAGGTCTTTGTGCCCTCAATACCCCAGCTTGTGCCTCTGGCGTTTTTTCCGGATTTTCGCCCCGGTCCACGCACTACATATTTATACCCGCTTTCTTCAATGATGACATCACAACGTTTTCCAAAGGCTTCCTGCAGGACGACTATATCTGGCTGAGTGCCTTGGCTCCGGCGCTCCTTGAGAATTTGCGCAATGCGGTTTATCCGCATGGTTTTATGACGTTTAACCGGACTGGGAAGGGCATTGATATTATAGGTCAGCACTCGCAATAATGATGGAGACGCACTCTGCGCGTGAGCCAAACCGGGCAGGGCCAGTGCAAGAACAGACAATATAAATACAAGGTAGCGAACGATCATGGCGGGTATCCAACTGACTCCAATCATTCCAGACTTGTCGCGTTATTTCAAGTATTTTTCAGGGCAGGTTTATGCCGACATTTGTTATTTGTTTTGCACAGGATTCGTCCTATAGCCAGCATTATGGATATTGATCACAGAATAAAACGGATGCGCTTTCGCGCCTGGCATCGTGGTTTCAAGGAAATGGACCTGATTCTGGGCAGCTTTGCCGACCGGCGTCTGGATGAACTGAACGCCGATGAACTGGACCAGTTTGAAGAAATTCTAGAGGCCGAAGATGGCCCGCTTTATCACTGGATAACCGGTAAAGTGCCCATGCCTGATGCCTATAATACCCCGATTATGACGCAAATTCGCGATTTTACCCCGCTGGCGGAAACCCTGGGCAAAGGTCGGAGCGGTTAGCCATGGCGGCGTTATCAGAGACGATGAAACAGATCACTGGTGCGCCGGGTAAACTGACCATAGGTAGTGCGCCGGAAGGTTTTGATGCCTTGCTGTTTTGTGATGCTGCGCGTGCCCGTGGCGGCTTAAATGTTTTTGTCGCCAGAGATGATGCACGAGCCTCGACCTTTGCCGGTGCCTGCCGGTTTTTTGCCCCCGATATTGAAACCTTGCGGATGCCAGCCTGGGATTGCCTGCCCTATGACCGGGTTTCTCCCGCGTCAGATATTGCCGCGCAGCGTGCCGCAACCCTTTGGGTGCTGACTGAGGAAAATACCTCGGCTACACGCATAATTGTCACCACCGTAAACGCCCTTACCCAGCGTGTGCCACCAAGAGAGGCATTGCGCCAGGCCGGATTTGAAGCCCGGTCCGGCGCGCATATCGGTATGGAGAAACTGACCGGGCATTTACAGCTTAATGGCTATGCGCGGGCCGGCACGGTAATGGAGCCGGGTGATTATGCGGTGCGCGGTGGTGTAGTTGATGTTTTCCCGCCGGGGCAGAACGAGCCGGTGCGGCTGGATTTTTTTGGGGACACACTGGAAAGTGTGCGCAGTTTTGATCCGCAATCCCAACGATCTACAATTACGCTGGATAAAGCCACGCTCGCCCCGGTCAGCGAAATTTTGCTGACACCCAAGAGCATTTCACGCTTTCGGACCGGTTTTGTAAGTGCTTTTGGCCCGGCGCAAAATGATGCGCTTTATGACGCGGTTAGTGCTGGCGCGCGGCCCCAGGGTGTGGAGCACTGGTTGCCACTCTTTTATGAAACGACCGAAACCGTATTTGACTATTTTGGCCCCAAGGCCCTGATGGCGCTTGACCATCTGGCG
>JAJFFP010000073.1 GCA_021776595.1 Robiginitomaculum sp.
TTCACCTATTGCACGCTGGGGCCGCCGGTGGAACTGGACAAAATCCTTACCGGCGAGACCCTGCCCACCTATGAGGGGTTGGGCGCGGTGCTGTTTCACATGGCGACCAATATACCGCTGGACACCAGCGCAATGGATGAAGACGCGTTTTATCTGGGCGAGAGCGACAACCGCCATGTCTGGCTGATCTATCGCCCCGATCTGGATTGGCTGAAATCACCCGATGCTGCACTGACCCTATCGTTTGCCCGCAAAATTGCCGCCGCCAAAACCGACAAGCCGCATCTGGTGTTTGCCCCGGCGCGCTTTGTCAGCCAAAAAATGCTGGCCAGTGAAAACTTAGGTGTCGAGTTTGCGCCGCTTCCCTTCGCACTTTATCGCGTGGAGAGGGAATAGCGCCATGCAAATCCTCTTCATTGATGAATCCGGAACGCCACCCGCGCCAGACAAAACAAACAATAACCCCCTGTTCGTGCTTGGTGGCGTGATCATTCCGGATGATTTCTGGCACAGGGTGAAGGCAGACCTGGACGGCATAAAAAGAAAATTTGACGTTACCGGGGAAGTAAAATGGCGCTATTTCGCCCCCCATCACACAAAGGACAACTCTCTATCCCATCTTGATGGTACGGAAAAAGAGGCGCTTCGCAGTGCCCTTTATGGCGTGATCAGAAAATACAAATCAATCAAAACAATATGCGTGATCACGGATACAGCCCTTGCGTACAGCCTCCCCTATATCAATCACGAAGACGATGTCTATTGGTTTTCCTACAAGGTTATGACCGAGCGGTTTCAATATTACCTTCAGGATATTTCTCGTATAAGCGGTCAGAAAATCAATGGCATTGTTATATGCGATCACCGTGGCCCCAAGGATGACAAACGCTTGCAGGAGCTACACGCCAGATTGCTGACCGGAACACATCAGGCACATTCCAGCTATCAAAATCTCGTCGAGGGTGTATTTGTTGCCCCGTCACATTTGAGCGTTGGCATACAGTTTGCCGATATGGTTGCCGGTGCCGTATTGCGTAAGTTCAAGGCAGGTGACACGCGCTTTTTCGAGCAGATAAAAGACACGTTCAGAAAATCAGAATCCGGGAGGATCGAAGGATACGGTGTTGTCAAATTTCCAAAAAAGGAAGGGTGACGCCGTGTTGAGGTTGCCCTCAATCCTGCAAAACGACGCAGTCACGGCGTGCTGCCAATATGGGGTAAAAAAGGAATAATGCAAGCGATTTGTTTATCTCTGCATGGATCAAGGTGTTCGCCATGATGCGCACCCTCGACTACCAAACGCGGGTTCTGGAAACGCTGGACCTGTATCTGGAGCGGCTAAAAGCGGAAAAGCTGAAAGCCGTAGAAACTGCAAAGCTGGCAGCCGAAAACCCGCATCTGAACTTGGAGCAAAAGGACTTTGCCAAGGCCGCATGGGACGGCTTAAAAGCCGATGGGAAATTGCCCCGATCACGGGCCAATATTCCATTCTCCGCGCGATTTGATGCTGGCGGACGCGTTGTTCCCAACGTCACCCTGAAAGTGCCAACCGGCGGCGGCAAGACGTTTTTGGCGGCCAATGCTGTCTCGCGTATTATGGGGCAGTATTTATCCAAACACAGAGGCTTTGTGCTGTGGATTGTGCCTAATGAGGCAATCTATACCCAAACGTTGGCAACGTTACGCGACCGCCAGCACCCGTACCGCCAGACGCTGGACCGCGCAGCGGCGGGGCGGGTCAGAATCATGGAAAAGACAGACCGGCTGGATGCGCGGGATGTGGAGGCTAATCTTTGCATCATGGTGTTGATGCTGCAATCTGCCAATCGCGACACCAAAGACTCGCTTAAAATGTTTCAAGACCGGGGCGATGTGTTTGGCTTTACCCCCGATGAAGGCGATCAGGATGCCCATGCGGTGCTTCTTGGCGATACACCCAATTTATCCGCCTATGATCTGGCAGATAGCCCTGTATCGTGGCCGATGGTCAAGGATTCGCTGGGCAATGCTCTTCGCATCATTCGCCCCATCGTGGTGATGGATGAAGGGCAAAAAGCGGTTTCTGATTTGGCGTTTTCAACGCTTTACGGGTTTAACCCGGAGTTTGTGCTGGAACTGTCGGCAACGCCCAAGGATGTGGCCGCGAAGGGGGGGCAAAACCCTCGTGATGCCCGCTATGCCAATTTGCTGGTCGAAGTGATGGGGCGGGAGCTGGATGAAGAGGGCATGATTAAAATGCCGCTTAATCTGGATGCACGACAAGGCACGGACTGGAAAGGCACGCTAACGGTTGCCATTGACAAGCTGAAAGCCCTGCAAAGCGCGGCGTCTGTCTTTGGCGGCCAAACGGGGCGCTATATTCGTCCGATCATGTTGGTGCAGGTCGAGCGCACCGGCAAGGACCAGCGCGGGGCGGGTTTTATTCATGCGGACGATGTCAAGGACTGGATGCTGACCGCCGGGTTTGATGAAGCCGAAATTGCCATTAAAACGGCAGAAAAAAACGATTTGAACCAGCCCGAAAACCTTGACCTTTTGTCCAGAACCAACCGGGTGCGGGTCATCATCACCAAACAGGCCTTGCAGGAGGGCTGGGATTGCCCGTTTGCCTATGTGCTGTGTTCCCTGTCGGCCAGCTCGAATTTGAGCGCCATGACCCAGCTTGTCGGGCGCATTTTGCGCCAGCCACAAGCCCTTAAAACCGGCGTTGATGCGCTTGATGAATGTCATGTCATCACCCATCACGCCAAGACAGGCGACGTTGTGGAGGCAATCAAGAAGGGCTTGGAGCAAGACGGGTTGGGCGATCTTGTCCTGACCGCTGCGCCGGGAGATGGGATTTTGCCCAGCGGTCTTGCCCGCAAACTGCCCCGCCGTGAAAAGTTCAAAAATTTAAGGATTTTTCTGCCGCATGTGTTGCATGTGGATGGCGATGATGTGCGCGAGTTTGAATATGAAACAGACTTGTTGTCTCGTATTGCCTGGCGGGACTATGACCCGTCCCCAGTGGCCAACAATATCCCGGCCAATGCACAAGTTGCGGAAAGCCAGAGTCAGCGCATCAGCCTGACCGATGCAGAGGATGGTGAGCCTATCGCGGCGGAAAAACTGGCAAGCTGGCAAGAGGTGAGTGCATTTGATCCGTCCTATGCGGTGCGCATCATATCTGACCTTGTACCCAATCCGTTTATCGGGCGGGGCATTATACAGCTTTTGCTGGATGCGCTTAAGCGTGCGGGCTTTGATATGACAAAGATAAACGGCCTGTCCAGCCTGATCATAACCGAATTACGCAAAGCGCTGGAACTGGAGCGCATGAATCGGGCGGAGCCGCTCTTTAAGGCCGACGTCACCGCCGGAACGGTGCAGTTCAGATTGCGGCTGGACAGCCACAATTGGAAAATGCCATTGGAGGACTTTACCAATGCCCCCATAGGCGCACCGCAAGTCCCGCGTGATGATGGCACGCCAATAGAAAAAAGCCTTTTCGCGCCGGTCTATAAAGCAGACATGAATGGCGATGAGCAAAATGTTGCCGTTTATCTGGATCAGGAAGCGGCGCTTAAATGGTGGCACCGCAATGTGGCGCGCAATCAATACGGTTTGCCGGGGTGGCGACGCGGCAAGATATACCCGGACTTTATCTTTGCCGCTGACCGCGCAAGTGGCAAAACACGTCTGACCATATTGGAAACCAAGGGCGATCAACTGGAAGGCAATCTGGATACGGCCTATAAGCGCGAATTGCTGGACGTGTTGTCAAACGCCTATGCCCTCGACAAATCAACACAAGCTGGCGCACTGGAGTTGGTTATGGAGTCGGGCGACACAATAGATTGCGCCCTGATTATGATGTCAGAATGGAAAAGCAAATTGCCCGAGTATCTGGCTTAACTCATTGCTGCACTTGCATTTGTTGGCATTATTGTTGGCACTAACCGGTTGTAAAATATAATAACAAATAATAACAAATGTTTATGGGCTATATTCGATGCCTCTCCAGGCACCAATTACAAAATTGGTTAATGACGATAAGTCATTGATAATAAATAGAATAATTCTGTTGCTTGGGCGCGGCTATACAAGAAAACATAAAAATTGTGTACCAAATTGTGACCAAACTGTGTACCATGGTGGTATTCAATGAGGTATGTTGTGGACAATTCGTTTCTACATAAGCGCGGCGGTGTCTGGTGGTATAACCGGCGTATTCCTAAAAAGTTCGCTCATCTCGATACCCGTGGACGCATCCGGGTTTCCCTGCGAACAAATTCTCAGGATGAAGCCTATGCGTTGCGAGACGCACTGGTTAAGACTGACAATCTCTATTGGTCAGCTCTATCGATAGCGGATGATACGGGTGGCCCAAAAGGTCAACAACAGATCAAGGCCGCGCGCGCCCGATACCAATCGGCTAAAATCAGAGCACTCGCGGCAGGCTTTCAGTACCGCCCGGTCTCGGTCATCGCAAACGATGAACCTCTTGATCAGGTCCTTGAACGATTGATTGAGGTTCGGGACCGCGCCGGTTGCGGCGATGAACCAAAGCCCAAAGACGCCGAAGCTCTGCTTGGGGGTGCTAATGCGCCAAAGGTCCGCGTGTCCGAAGCGTTGAAAATCTATTTCGATAAGATCGCCCTCAACGAGCAAATGTATAAGTCGGAGCATCAATTATATTCCTGGCGGAAGGTCAAAAAGGCATCTATCACCTATTTTATTGAACAGATTGGCGATCTAGAAATTGAAAAGATAACCAGAGAGCAGGCCCTTACCTACAAGGCCTGGTGGGTCTCCCGAATGAACCCCGAAGACAAAGAGATAAAACCGATCACCGCCAGCACTGCGAATAAGCACATCGGCAATATGAGAGCGCTTTATCGTGAGTATTTCAAACACATCGGCGAAGAACAGCGGCTTAATCCATTCAGGAACATCACTTTTACGTCGAAAATACAAACTGAGGTGCCGCCTTTTGAAAATAACTGGGTCAGAAAACATGTTCTGAAACCCGGCGCGTTGTCTGGCATACGAGCTGAATTGCAATTAATCGTATACATGCTGATCGAAACAGGGTGCCGCCCAAGCGAGATTATCAATCTGCAACCCGATGACATAGCGTTAAATGTGGAGGTGCCGTTTATTTCGATACGCGCCAGAAGTCATGGCAAGGGAAAACGGGAGATTAAAACCCGGTCGTCGATGCGCGAAATTCCGCTGGTAGGCGTCTCCCTTGAAGCCGCAAGACGTTCTGGTAAAGCATTCCCCCATTATCAGGACCGAAACGAATTATTTTCCGCAAACATGATGAAGGCATTTAGAACACGGGCGCTTTTTCCCTCAAAGGATCACAAGATTTACTCCTTCCGCCATTCCTTTGAAAAACGGATGCAGGAGGTTAATATTGATTATGGGTTAAGGTGCCTTTTGATGGGCCATAAGACAGACCGCCCGACCTATGGAGATGGTGGGTCGTTAAGCTATCGCCGGGACGAATTGCTCAAGGTTGCGCATCCTTTTCACATGGAAATTTTCGAGGTTTTCGACGCTGAACACGCCGAGTGGGCGCTGGAGCATTTAGGCATAGATTAAGTCTCACTTTCTGTCTGATAATCGGGATAACGTTTGGCAGGGTAGCGATTCCTTGGAAATAGCTACGAGCCAAACACTAAGGCAATTGCGCCTCGTATTTGTTGGTAATAATATGAGAGTTGAGCGCGTGACACGAGCCAGTTTTTAGATCGCATGATCTTTCGCAACGTCAAACCTGTCAGGCGCGGGATATGGCCCTGCGAATAGGGCTATTGCCGCAGCCTTACCCGCAAACCCGGCACAAGCGGGGGTCTTGTCCCGGTAGGGAGCAGACCCCCGTGTGGTCGTCTAATCACGCGGTTTGTGGCCATGATAAAACCGGTACAGGTTTTCAGCATGACTTCGCATGGTGATGGCGAGGAAGAGCAAGCCTCGGTAGTTCGGTGGCTCTCCGGTTGCCGCATTCGTCATTATGTCATCAAACAATACGGTGGACTGAAACATGCGACGTATGCTTGTTTCCATTTCTCCAAGGTCTTCTTTGTCAGGGAGCGAGTTTCCCTTCCTTTCCCGAACCAAAATATACCGAATGGTATCGGCATCGGTTTCCTCCATTAATGCCTCCATAACGGAGGTGTCGTTTGCTTCACCGGCGCGGTTATGTTTGTCTTTGGTTGAAGAGGCATTCGTCATGACATGTCTCCCGTTTTTACGGTCAACTTAATTAAAGTTGACGACCGTAAAATACGCAATCCGGTTACTGCCGAAGCACCAAAAACGGTTAACATGTTGCGATAGTTTGTGTTACTGGATGGGTTAGCCATTCCAATCTCCTACTTAGGTTGGGTGGTTAGGGCTTCGTGGGTGGTTTCAACACCTGCGGAGCCTGCTTTATATTGACAGTATTTGTCATTTTTTAACATATTATGTTGATTAAAATTGTCAACCAATTTCGTCGTTCATTGACATTTAGTGGAATTCTAGGCACCAGTAGGCATGATTACACGTGAACAATGCCGTGCAGGACGCGCTCTTGTAGACTGGACTCAGACACAACTCGCAAACGCAGCCCATCTTGGGCTTAGTACGATCCGTGATTTTGAAAAGGATCGGCGCATCCCAGGTCATAATAATTTGCTTGGGATCAAAGCAGCTTTAGAGGCCGCAGGTGTCGAGTTCATCCCTGCCAACGGCGGCGGACCCGGCGTGCGGCTGATTTCACGTCGATGATGCGCGCGTCACGGCCTTTGGCTTAAGGTCGCTGATGTTGGTTATAAGACGCAGAATACCGAATGAACTTTTGATCTTCCTTGCGCCCATTATGGTTCTGATATCGCCATTCCTATTGTACTTTTACGTTGCTGTTCAGATAATTAAGAAATGAAGGTCAAAAAAGCCGCCAGCAATATAAGCTCTGCCTTTCATTTGGTGCGAAAATGGTGTATTATTGCACCACAAATGCAAATAGAAGGTATGCAATATGACAAGGCAAAGCATTACATTTACGCCGCCCAATGACGATTGGTTGAGGGCACAATTGGAAAATCAGGAATATAGCAGCAAAAGCGAAGTCGTGAATGCGCTTATTCGCGATGCGCGTAAGAAAGAAGTAGACCGTGATATGCTGGTTGCTGCATTGGTAGAGGGC